>JAYUAV010000308.1:0-5862 GCA_043741175.1 Verrucomicrobiota bacterium | reverse complement strand
CACCGGTGGAATGTTCATCACGCCGGGCAATCCGCCTCTTGCCAGGATCACCCCGGTCAGCATCCAATATCAACTGCTGGGCCCGTTGAGCAGCCAGTTGTCAGTGATCATTCCAGCCGGTAGCGGATTCTCCACTCCGCAAACGAATCTTTACTATTTGCTGTACTCGGCTGCCAATGTCGGTTCCTATCAGAGCATTTCAGGTCCGGCGATTGCCACACTGGGCACGTTTGCCCGCAACCTGTCTTTTGTCGGTCAGCAATTGGCATCCTTTCAACTGGCATCAGGTGAAATCTTCAGCCTGCTCTCAACCAACGCCGGGATCACCAACCTGACCACGCTCATCATCAATTCGACGAACAGCGGCACCCTGATACCGCCGGTTAATCCGCCCTCCGGAACGATCTCGTCGGTCAGCATCGAATATCTGAGGCTGGGACCGTTGAGCGGTCAGATGCAGGTGATCATCGCGCCGAGCAGCGGATTCCTCTCACCCAAAACCAACCTCTATTACTTCGTGTTCGCGTCCACGAATTCCGGCACCTACCAGAGCATCACCGCACCGAGCATCTACACCTTGGGTCCGTTTACGCGTGATTTGTCACTCGTCGGTCAGCAACTCGCCCCCGCACAACTGACCGCAGGCGAGAGCTACAGCCTGTTTTCGACTAACGCTGGCATCACCAATCTGACCACGCTTGTCATCAACTCCCCCACGGGCGGCATGTTGATCTTGCCGGGTAATCCGTCTCCGGGAAGCATCACGCCGGTCAGCATTGAGTACCAAGTGATGGGGACGTTGAGCAGTCAATTGCGTGTGATCATTCCGCCGAGCGGTGGATTTCTTACTCCGCAAACCAATCTTTACCAACTCGTCTATTCGTCGGGGAGTTCCGGCACTTTCCAAAGCGTTTCGGGACCTTCAACAAGTGTCGGCTCATTCACACGCAACGTTTCCCTCGTCGGTCAGCAGATTGCCCTCGCACAACTGGCTGCTGGCGAAATTTACAGCCTGCTTGCGACGAACTTTAGTTCCTCCAATGTCACTACTCTCGTCATCAACTCAACCACGAGCGGCATGTTGATCTCGCCCGGCAACCCGCCACCGACCGGTGCTGGCATCTCAACAGTGACAATCGACTATCTGCGGCTGGGGCCACTGGCCTGTCAGTTGCAGGTAGTCATTCCGGCTGGCAACGGATTGCCGTCCGCACAGACCAATCTTTATTACCTCGTCTATTCGTCCACCAACGCGGGGGCATACCAGAGCATCTCAGGTCCCTCGATTGCCAACCTTGGGCCGTTCACGCGCAACCGCTCCCTTGTTGGCCAGCAACTCGCCCCTGCACAACTGACCGTTGGCGAGAGCTATCGGATGGTCTCATCCAATGGGCCATCTGTTCTAGTGGAAGCCGTGGTGATCAACTCGCCCACAAATGGAATTTTGGTTGTGGAGGGATTGAGTTCGAGTCCGGAGCCGGGTATCTGCCAAACCCTCCATTCTTTTTGACATCCCGCACGAATAATTACCTGTTCGTTTACACGTCCAACAACGCAGGTCAGTTCCAACGGGCAATTGATCCGGGCATGACGAGCGTTGGTCAGTTCACGAGAAGCCCGGCGCAATAGGAAGTGAGATTGAAAACTGGTCGGGGCGGGGAGATTTGAACTCCCGACCTCTTGCACCCCAAGCAAGCGCGCTAGCCGGACTACGCTACGCCCCGACCGAAATTAGAAACCAAGCCCGCAAGATACTACGAATCGTGAACCCGTGATTCAATCACGAAGTCGCGCTCAATGCCGCTTCTTCGACATCGTGTGTGTCGCGTGTCCGTAAAACGCTTCAGCGCATTCCATCAACGTCTCGGACAACGTCGGATGCGGATGCACGGTGAGCGCAATGTCTTCAGCGGTTGCACCCATTTCGATGGCGAGAGTGGCCTCGGCGATCAACTCGCCCGCGCCTGCGCCGCAGATGCCGACCCCGAGAACGCGTTCGCTTTCGGGATCAATGATCATCTTCGTCACGCCGTCGGTGCGATCAAACGACAACGCGCGACCCGATGCCGCCCACGGAAATTTGACGACTTCGTGCGCGATGCCTTTGGCTTTCGCTTCGGCTTCAGTGATGCCGCACCAAGCCAGTTCAGGATCAGTGAACACGACAGCCGGGATCACGACGCTCTCCGAAGTGCTGCTCTGGCCCGTGATGACTTCGACGGCGATGCGACCTTCCTTGTGCGCCTTGTGCGCCAGCATGATGCCGCCCGCGATGTCGCCGATGGCGTAGATGTGAGGGTCGCTGGTCTGCAACTGCGCGTTGACCTTGATGAAACCCTTTTCGTCGAGCGTGACCTTGGTGTTTTCCAATCCGAGATCAACGCTGTTCGCCGCGCGACCGACAGAAACCAAAACACGGTCGTAAAGTTCTTCGACCTTCTTGTCTTCGAACTCAATCTCCACTTTGACCTGTTTTCCAGCGGAGGACATTTTCAAGACCTTCGCCTTGAGACGGATTTCTTTGAATGCCTTCTTCGCCGCAGTCACCACAGGGCGAGCGAGGTCAGCATCCGCGCCAGCCAAAATACTATCCATCGCTTCGACGACGGTGATCTTGCTGCCGAGCGCGGCGTAAACCGTGCCCATTTCCATGCCGATATAACCACCGCCGACGATGAGCAGATTCTCCGGCACGTCTTCGAGGTCGAGTGCTTCCGTGGAAGTCATCACGCGCGGGTTGCCGAGGTCAAACGCCTTGGGCATCGCAGGCACGGAGCCGACGGCAACGATGGCGGTCTCATAATTGACGAACTGCTGGCCCTGTTCGTTCTCCACGCGCAAGGTCTGCGAACCTTCAAAGTAAGCTTTGCCCTGAATGACGGTGACGTTGCGCATCTTCGCGAGTTGCGCGATGCCGCCGCCGAGTTTGGTGAGAATGCCTTCCTTCCAAGCGCGCATCTTGCCGAGGTCAACTGTCGGCGCCGCGAACGTCACGCCGCGATGCTCGGATTCTTTCGCCGAAGTGATCTGATGCGTGGCGTGAAGCAAAGCTTTGGACGGGATACAACCCCGGTTCAAGCACACGCCGCCGAGGCGCTTGTCGCGCTCGATGAGAATGACTTTCTTGCCCAAGTCCGCCGCGTAGAAAGCGGCGGCATATCCGCCGGGGCCGGCACCAACAACTACGATTTCAGTCTTAATTGGATCCATGTGAAAAAAGCAGATTAAAGTTTTACTACGTCCTCGCTGAAGTCCTGCAACGCCGCGAGCAAGTCCACGGTAAACCGCGCTGCGCCGCCACCATCAATCACGCGATGGTCATACGACAATCCAATCGGCGTCATCATGCGAACTTCAACTTTGCCATCGCGAGCGACAGGCTTCATCGCGCCGCGACCGAGGCCGAGGATGGCGACTTCCGGCTTGTTGACGATGGGCGTGAAGTGCGCGCCACCGATGGCGCCCTGGTTCGAGATCGTGAATGTGCCGCCCTTGAGATCATCGCCGCTGACTTTGCGGTCACGAGCTTTTTGCGCAAGCACCTCGAGTTCTTTCGCGAGTTCGAGCACGCTCTTCTTATCCACGTCGCGAATGACGGGAACGATCAAGCCAGCGTCCGTGTCCACCGCGATGCCGAGATGGATGTAATCCTTGAGCACGATTTCGTTCACCACTTCATCAAGGCTGGAGTTGAACATCGGATGCTTCTTCAGCGTCGCGGCCACGGCTTTGAGCACGAGCGGCGTGAGCGTGAGCTTGCTGCCTTTGGCCTCGTAAGCCGCGCCGTATTTCTTGCGAAGCTCATTGAGCCGGGTGAAATCCGCGTCATCGAACTGCGTGACGTGCGGGATGGCGTTCCAGTTTTCCAACATGCGCCGCGCAATGACTTGACGCAGTGGCGTGATGGATTTCTTGGTGACCGGACCCCATTGCGAGAAATCAATCTGTGCCGCGACAGGTTTCGCCGGGGCGGAAGCACTCGCAACCGGAGCAGCTTTGGCTTTCGCCGCAGAAGATTGCAGACGCGCAATATAATTACGCACGTCACCCATCTCGATGCGACCACCAGCACCACTGCCGCGAATCTTGCCGAGATTGATACCCAGCTCGCGCGCCATGCGCCGCAACGACGGCGAAGCCACCGGTGCGACTGCGTCTTCAGAAGAAACTTCTTCGGCGACCTCGACAACTTCCTCGTTCTCAACTTCCGGTTCAGGAGCGGAACCTTTGGCAGTCGCAGGTTTGGCGGCGGCAGGCTTGGCTGTAGCTGGCGCAGGAGCAGCCGCGTCACTCGCGCCGCTCAGTGTCAGGATGCGCTGGCCGATGGTGATTTTGTCACCAGCCTTGACGTGAATCTTGGCGACCACGCCACCGGCAGAAGCGGGGATCGCCGCCACAGCCTTTTCGTTTTCGAGTTCGATGATGGTTTGATCCTTGGTGATCGTGTCGCCTTCATTCACGAAGACGCTGACGACCACGCCGCTATCTGAACCCTCGCCAAGTTTTGGTAATTTCAAATCCATAGTTCCAAAGGCCGCAGAGACTGCCGGAAGCGTGGCTGACTTCCTAGCAAAAAACTTTTCAGTGTTGCTGGAGAACGCCTCTCTGATGATTGTTCAGTGCAAGAATTCCATCAATGTCTGCAAGCTTTGCGCTTTGAGAAAACATGAGGTCGAATAAACTCGCGGCATGAGTTCCAAATTAGCTCCGGCTTTGGTGTGGGTGGCTGTCCTGTTGGTGATGGCTGGCGATCTCTCAAACGTCGAAGGGCGAAACCCATCTCCGGATCCGTGGCAGAACGCCAGACTCATTGTCGCGCGCATCAAGCCGCCTGTTTTTCCTGCGCGTGATTTTGATGTGACGAAGTTTGGCGCGGTGGCAGGTGGCGAAGCGGATAACACTCAAGCTTTCAGGTTGGCGATTCAAATGTGTCACGATGCGGGTGGCGGACGCGTGGTTGTGCCTGCGGGAATTTTTCTGAGCGGCCCGATCCAACTTGAGAGCCGTGTGAATCTTCATGTGAGCGAGGGGGCAACGATTCGCTTCACGACAAACACGGCGGCTTACATGCCGGTGGTATTCACTCGATTTGAATGTACAGAGCTGATGAGTTATTCCCCGCCGATTTACGCACTTGATCAGACGGACATCGCCATCACTGGCAAGGGCACGTTGGACGGGCAGGGCGAGGTGTGGCATCGCTGGATCAAACAATGGGATGCGGACATCCGCACTCTAGTGAAGATGGCGAAGGACAATGTGCCCGTGGCAGAGCGAGTGTTTGGCGAGGGACATAAGTTGCGCCCCAACTTCATCCAGCCTGTGCGTTGCAAAAATGTTTTGATCGAAGGCGTGCGTGTGATCAATTCGCCGATGTGGACGTTGAATCCGGTGTATTGCACGAACGTGACGATTCGCGGCGTGACGGTGGAGACGGACGGACCGAACACGGATGGTTGCGATCCTGATTCCTGCACGGATGTGTTGATCGAGAAATGCGTGTTCAGCAATGGCGATGATTGCATCGCAGTGAAGTCAGGTCGCGATGAAGACGGACGGCGTGTGAACATTCCCTGCGAGAATGTGGTGATCCAGGATTGCGTGTTCAAGAACGGGCATGGCGGCGTGACGATGGGTAGTGAGACTGCGGGCGGCATCCGCAACGTGTTCGCCGAGCGTTGCCATTTTGACAGTCCCGATCTGGACATGGCGATGCGTTTCAAGACGAATCCGGCACGCGGCGGCTACATTGAGAATATTTTCTTGCGCGATTGCACGGTGAAGACAGCGAAGTATGGCATCCACATCACCAAAAAATACGGCGCGGGCACGACGAAGGATGGCGACACTGATCCCGCAGTG
>JAYUAV010000307.1:0-2125 GCA_043741175.1 Verrucomicrobiota bacterium | reverse complement strand
AAAAGATTTATGCGAACCTCGCGGACATTGCGCGGATGCTGGAGATCGCCAGCAAGCTCGGGCGGCTGGCGACGGGCCTCGGCACGGATGGCGAGCGGCTCAAGGGCGACGATTTGCCGGCGGTGCGGGTCGAAGTGACGGTGGCGTTGCAAAAGATTTACGGGGAGCCGATGCCAGGTGAAGTCGTGGACGTTCAAGTCGTGCCCGCGTTACCGGAGGCTTCGAAATGACGCCTTGGGAACGATATTTTCTGGCTGGGCGTCGCGCCGGTTGTCCGCAGGACCAGATGGACAGATTCCAGCAAGCCGACGTGATTTTGCAGGAGCGGCAATTGGCCGCGTGCGCGGCGGCGCGGTTGTGCGACCAGCCGGACGGGCCGACGGCAGTCGGTTACGGCGGCGCGCGGGGCGGCGGGAAGTCGCATTGGCTGCTCGCGCAACTCGGGGCCGATGACTGCCAACGAATGCCGGGTCTGAAGTGTCTTTTGCTCCGCAAGGTTGGCAAAGCGAACTTGGAACACTTCGAGGATCTTCGCCGCCAGTTGTTCGGGAAGCTGGCGCACGAATTCTCTGCGTTTCGCGGAATTCTGACGTTCGCCAACGGATCAAAAATCATCGCGGGGCATTTCCAGAACGAGAAGGACATTGATGCCTACCTTGGCCTTGAATATG
Organism: Verrucomicrobiota bacterium; assembly: GCA_043741175.1. Classification (GTDB taxonomy): domain Bacteria; phylum Verrucomicrobiota; class Verrucomicrobiia; order Limisphaerales; family JADLHS01; genus JADLHS01. The sequence goes on along the minus strand of JAYUAV010000307.1, from coordinate 1,454 downwards.
GGGCCATAGGGATCGAGGAAGCCTCACAACTGACGAATCGCAAGTATCTCGACATCTCAACCTGCTGCCGCACGAGCAAGCCGAACTGGCGACCGCGCATTTACTCGACGACGAACCCCGGCGGCGTGGGTCATGCGTGGTATCGCACGCGGTTCGTGCTGCCGTTCATCCAGAAGACGGAGCGCGAGACGCGATTCATCCCGGCGCGGGTGGGTGACAATGCGTTCAACAACCCGGAGTATCGCAAGGTGCTCGAAGGATTGACGGGCTGGCAGAAGCGCGCCTGGCTCGACGGATCGTGGGACATTGCGGCGGGCCAGTTCTTCACGACGTTGCGCCGCGAGGTGCATGTCGTGGAAGATTTCGATGACACGCGGGCGCGCGAGTGGTTCATGGCGCTCGACTACGGGTTTGCACATTACACCGTGGCTTTGCTCGGCTGCACGGATGGCGACGGGAACATTTTTGTCGTGGATGAGCACTCGGAGCGCCTTTGGCTTCCGCAACGGCACGCGGCGGCGATTAAGGCGATGCTGGCGCGGCACAAAATCGGCGACCGCAAACTGGAAGTCGCCGATTTGAAACGTTTCGTGGCCGGCGCGGATGTGTTCTCGCGGCAATCGGACGGCACAACGATTGCCGCGCAGTATGCGAGGCATGGAATTACGCTGCGTTGCGCGAACACGGATCGAATCAATGGCTGGGCGGAGATTCTGACGCGGTTCGGCGACGTGGAGGCGGACATTCGCCCGACACTATTTATTCACAAGCGTTGTGGGCGACTCGTAGAGACGTTGCCGACGCTTCAACACGATCCGAACAGGCCCGAGGACGTGTTGAAAGTTGATGCGGACGAGGATGGTGTCGGCGGCGACGACGCGGCGGATTGTCTGCGGTATTTAGTGGCGACGAAGTCGCGGGCAATCAGCGTGAGGAAGTTGCGGGGGTTGTGAGCGGAAGTTGAGGGGGCTGTGATTATTGAGGCGACGTGACTTGCCCGAGCTGATTATCTATTCCACTTAATTCGGTTGCTAATTCATTTATTCGCTGCCGCTGTTCGGGAGTTAGGTTCCCGGTATTTCTCAGCTTATCCAGTGCGCCCACTTTTAGGGCGAGCATGGCATTGATTTGTTTCCTGATCACTTTGATGTCTTCGAGTGGATTGGCTGGTTTTGCTTGAAGCTTCCTCTCCAAATCATCTGTCTTTGATTTGAGGTCCGCAATGGATTTTACCATCGCTTCATTCCTACTTGCCAAATCAGAAGCCGACGAACTTTTCTGCTGGTAAGCGTAACCGAGCCATGCCGTAGCAAGTGCAAATATACCGGCAATGATCTGCGTTTTTGTTTTTGTGGTCATAGCAGTCCTTTCTCCAAAATTCGGTGGGGCAACGTATAATCTTCAATTCAAGGAGTCGAGTGGATTTGTCCTTTCCGCGTGGGCCTGGGCCGACG
>JAYUAV010000306.1:0-9358 GCA_043741175.1 Verrucomicrobiota bacterium | reverse complement strand
GGCGCGTTTGCGGTGTAGCTTCCAATCAAATCACCGTGCCGTGCGGGATGCTCGCACCCTTCGGGATCACCACGATGCCGTCGCGGATGAAGTAGAGTGGGTGGTCGAAGTTCTCCGGCTTGCCCACGGGCGAGATGGTGACGCTGTTTCCGATGCGCGCGTTCTTATCAATGATCGCGTTCTCAATCTTGCAATTCGAGCCGATGCCGACGCGGGGTTTCCCGGCGCGTTCGTGTTCGACGATGGATTCTGCGGATTCAAAATAATCGCAGCCGAGTGCGACAACGCGGTTCATCTCTGTTCCTGGGCCAACAATCATTCGCAGTCCGACAATGCTATTGGCAATCTTCGCGTGATTGATGATGCAACCGTCAGAGATGACCGCATGGTCAATCTGCGCGCCGTTCACCTTCGAGCCGGGCAGGAAGCGTGGCCGACTGAAGATCGGCGCGCTCATGTCGAAGAAGTTGAAGTGCGGCAACTCCGCTGCCATGTCGAGATTGGACTCGAAGAAGGCGCGGATTGTTCCGATGTCTTCCCAGTAGCCTTGGAAGATATGCGAGCAGACGCGGTGCGTCTCGATGGCGCGTGGGATGATGTGCTTGCCGAAGTCGGAGTGATCGTTGTCGAGCAACTTCTTGACGACTTCACGATTGAAGATGTAGATGCCCATCGAGGCGAGAAAACATTCTTCCGTGCCGATGATGTCGAGCTTGGGATACCATTCCTGCGGCAGCTTCAACGAATCTTGCACCGCCGTGTCTTTGGGTTTCTCCACGAAACGCACGATGCGCCGGTCTTCGGCGATCTGCAAAATACCCAATGATGACGCCTCTTTGCGCTTCACCGGCAGCGTGGCAATGGTCACATCCGCGCCCGTCTCGCGGTGTTCCGAGATCATCCGGCGGAAATCCATGCGATACAACTGATCGCCGCTCAGGATGAGCAGATACTCAAAATCATGATCGAGGAAGTGCATCAGGTTTTTCCGCACCGCGTCCGCCGTGCCTTCATACCACGACGTGTCCGAAAATGTCTGTTGCGCTGCGAGCACTTCCACGAAGCCGCTGGAGAACTGGTCGAACTTATACGACTGCGAGATGTGGCGATGCAGCGAGGTGGAGTTGAACTGCGTCAACACGTAGATGCGTCGGAAGCCGGAGTTGATGCAGTTGGAGATCGGCACGTCCACGATGCGATACTTGCCCGCGAACGGCACAGCAGGCTTTGCGCGATCCTTTGTTAATGGAAATAGCCGCGTGCCCTGACCGCCACCCATGATGACGCACAGGACGTTGCTGGTGTTGAGCGATTGTCGGGTGATGCGATTCGTATTGGATGACATGCAGTAAAATTTTGAAGTTCGTGAAGATGCTAGGAAAGCCGGATAACAGGCAGCAAGCTTCAATCGCAGTTATCAAAATGAAACCTTCACCAACAATTTGCACCGGCTAATCCCCTAGCAGCTTCTTAAAATTATCTCTCGCCTTGTCCATGCGGATTTTTTCTTCGTCTGGCGCGACAAACACGCGCTTGGCCAACTCAAACCATTCGCAGTAGTTAGCGAGATGCTTCTCCTCTTCTGGATCGGCGCGGCGGTCGCGACACTTGTAAGCCACGGTGGGATCGTAGCTCGCGCAGTTGAGGCAGACTTTCAGGTCTGCGCCGCAATCGCATGTTTCCGAGCGACCGGGCGAAGCGCGGTTTTTGTATTCTGCGCCGCACTTCCAGCAATGTCGTGTCGCAATACTCATGGGTCTGATTCTACAAAGGCGCGTAAGTTCGCCAAGCTTTCACTCGCGCAACTCAATCATTACACTCACGGCATGAACATCTGTGTGCTCGACGGCTTCACGCTCAATCCGGGTGATTTGAGTTGGGAGGAATTGCGTCAGCTTGGGCCATGCGAAATCTACGACCGTACGCCGTCGGCGGAAACAACGCTGCGTGCCGGTGATGCGGAAATTGTTCTGACAAACAAAACTCCACTGACGCGCGAAACACTCGCCGCATTACCAAAGCTCAAATACATCGGGGTGTTAGCGACGGGGACGAACGTGGTTGATCTCGTTGCTGCTCGTGAGCGGAATATCGTAGTCACGAATGTCCCTGCGTACGGCTCGCGCTCTGTGGCGCAGGCAACGATTGCGATGTTGCTCGAACTTACCAATCACGTCGGCCATCACGCGCAACGCGTTCGTGAAGGCGCATGGACGCGAGCGAAGGACTGGTGCTTCTGGGATTCACCGCTCGTAGAGTTAGATGGTTTGACGTTGGGTGTCGTTGGGTTTGGCCGCATCGGCGCGTCGGTCGCGGACATTGCTCACGCGCTTGGAATGAACATCATCGCTTACAACCCCACTCCGAAGCCCATGTCACACTTCATGAAGTGTGACAATTTGGAAACCCTGTTTCGCACCAGCGATGTCGTGAGCCTGCACTGTCCGCTCACATCGCTGACGCAAAAGTTGGTGAACGCCGAGCGACTTGGGTGGATGAAGCCGTCGGCATTTCTCTTGAACACAAGTCGTGGCCCGCTGGTGGATGAAGTTGCTTTGGCAGATGCGTTGAACTCAGGTCGGATCGCGGGTGCTGCGTTGGATGTCTTATCCGTCGAGCCGCCGGCTGCGGATAATCCGTTATTGAGCGCGAAGAATTGTCTGATCACTCCGCACAATGCTTGGGGCACGCGCGCGGCACGATTGAGACTAATGAGTATAGCTGTGGAGAGTGTGCGCGCGTTTATCGCAGGCAAACCGCAGAACGTGGTCAACTGACCGCACCCGGTTCGAGCAACCAGCGCGCATCCGAAGCGAAGTCCGCCATCATCAGCGACGCGTCGCCGCTTTTGATAGGGATGTATTTCCCAGTGGCTTCGGCGAGAGTTTTTCCCGCAGCGTTGAGGATCGTTGCCTTGGCTTCCAATATCCGACCTTTGCGATCTGCCACCAACTCGCTCGTCACGATGACTTCTTCTTCAGGCGTAAGTGGCAAGAGATAACGCACGTTGAGTTCGGCGCAGAAGGCGAACTTGCGCGTCGCGACCACGCAAGCCCAGACCATGATCTCGTCCAACACCGTGGCCGTCAGTCCGCCATGCACCACGCCTTTGAAACCGATGTGCTCGACGCGCGGGCGGAACTTTGTCGTCACCACGCGACCGTCAGTTTGAAATCGCACCTTTAAGCCGAGAGGATTTGATTCACCGCAGACGAAACACGAATGCGTATGTGGCAATTCTTTCACAGCGGAGAATTATTTTGCGGACTGCGCGCCGATCTTTTTCAGGAACGGCTCGATGGAGCGTGGACGACCGAGGAATTTCTCAATGCTCACGTTCACGTCGCGAGAGTCGCCTTGCGAATAAATCTCATCGCGCATCCGGCGGCCTGTTGCGATGTCATAATAACCATCCGGTGAATTCTCGAACACCGTAGCCATGTCCGCCGCGATTGCATCCGCCCACGCGTAACCGTAGTAGCCCGCGTCGTAACCAGTGAAGTGTCCAAAGTAGCAGAGAAACGCCGTGCCTTCGGGCTGCGGGAGGAACGTGTTGCTCAATGTTTTGTTCGCGAGCGACAAGGCTTCTCCAGAATTGGCGTCGGTGATGTGGGTGTGCAATACGAGATCAGTGAGGCCAAAAGAAAGTTGGCGACGATAATGACAGGCGTAGGTCGCATACTTCGCGGCCTTGAGTTGATCGAGAATTGCGGGCGGAATTTTCTTGGACGGATCGCGGTAGTCAGCGGCAAAGCTATCGAGAACTTTTTTGTCCCACGCCCAGTTCTCCAGCATTTGCGAGGGCGCTTCCACGAAATCGCGCGGTACACTCGTGCCGGAGAAACGGGAGAAGCTCGCCCGTGTCAGGATGGCGTGCATCGCATGACCGAACTCGTGGAATAACGTGTCCACGGAATCGTGATCGAGCAGAGACGGAGTTTCACCGGACGGTGGAGTGAAATTGCAGACGAGCGAAACGACCGGGCGTTGATACGCGCCGTCAGTGAGACGTTTGCCGTCAATGATCGGGAACATGGCGAAGTGATGGTATTTGCCTTCGCGCGGAAATAGATCGAGATAGAAAAAGCCGAGTGGCTCGGCAGTCTCTGAATCCGTCACCGCCCAGAGTTGCAGATCATCCACCCATTTGTAGGGCGGCTCGACGCGCTCAAACTTGAGGCTGAATATGCGTTGATAGATGGCGAACATGCCGTTGAGAGCGTTCTGCAACGGGAAGAAATTCCGCAACTGTTCGCTGTCCACGTTGAACTTCGTTTTCCGTAGTTGCTCGGCGTAATAGCGGAAGTCCCAGAGATTGATCTGTGCGTTCGCGTCGCCTGTCTCGACGGCTTTGAGTTTGCGGAACTCAGCCAACTCCGACTCCATCTTCGGTTGCAATCCATCGCGGAGCTTTTCCTCAAACTCGATGGCCGTCTTACCGTTCTTCGCCATCTTCACTTCCAACTGGAAGTCAGCCCAGTTCGCGTAACCCAACTTCGTCGCGATCTGATAGCGCAGCGTAAGAATTTTTTCTACAAGCGGAGCGTTCTCAGCTTTGGCGAGGCTGTGCTGTTCAGTGATGACGCGTTTGCGCACGGCTTCGCTTTTGACGTGTTCCATCACGGCGAGATATTGCCAGGTCACATTGATCTGGACGCTGTATTCGTCATCGCCAGTCTTCACGCCGGGCGCAGTGAGCAGGCTTTCAGGTGCGCCGTCGAGTTCAGCTTTGGTGAATGCGATGGATTTTTTAGCTTTGGTGATGTTGCTGTCGAAGTCGGTAGTGGTGGCGGAAAGTTCCTTGCGCAACTTCTCGACTTCATCGCGCTGCACCTTGGGCAAAGCTAATCCTGCGCGGCGATAATCGCGCATCGTCTCGTTAAGCAACTTCGCTTCCTCGCCGCTCAATTTCGGCTGCGTGTCTGCGTAAGCTTTCACCGCGCGATAAACATCCTCGCGATAATCCAGGCTCACGCCCCAATCTTGCAACTGCTTCACCGCCTCGGTCGCCGCTTCGCGCAACGCAGCGTTCGTGCTGGTCTCTTTGATGAGATAAAGCCGGTTCATCGCCTCGCCGACCTGCACACCGTTGTCATCAAGCGCGCGGATGGTGTTCGTGAAATTCACTTCGCCAGCACTGAGTTTGCCGACGCGATCCAACGCCGCGTTCGCGTTGGTCATCGTCAGGTTTGCGGTGGCAGTGATGGCGTTTGTCGTCGTTTCAAACTGCGGCAGACGCAGGACGTTGTTGAATTTTTTGCCAGCGGTTTGGAAATCAGCGGGGGTTTTCACAGTGGCGGTGGATTTGTTGGGACAACAAGAGTCGGTAGTGGAGCAGGAGGTTGCGATGGCAACGAGAGCTAGGATATAAATTGGTTTCGCGAACATGTCGCGCAAGCTAGCGACGCACGGCGCGAGCTTCAAGAGATTTGAGACGCAGCCAGCCAGCTTACTGATTGAAACCGCTCCACTGTTTGGGGTTCATGCTTTACTGCCCCGCCATTCCCATCCGTCCTGCCTTTTCGTGTGTTTCGTGGTTCATCCTTCTGCATCGTTCCGGCTAAAAGTTCAACATTCATGTATTCAGAATAAATACTCCGCGAAGCAAACCGGAACTCTGTGCGGGTGTCGAGACGGAATCGTCGCGTGTCTTTTGTTGAAGAGCAAGATGGTTCAGTGCCGGGTTGTCAATCCGATTGACCGTTCCTGATACCAGCTCATCAAGCAGTGGCTGGGCCGTGTGAAAGCTGGAAAACATCCGATGGTGCGGGACGGGTTTCGAGTTGTTGGGGGCAAACACTCGGCAGAACGCTTACCGACTTCTGCTCTTTACGCGAAGTTGATGTTGTTCTTCAACCCCGCCTCGCCAGTGCTCGCCAACAACTGGAGCAGATATCGTCACTCCGCCTGACGTGTCCGCCGCCGATTGAGGATGATCACGCCGGTTTCAGGTGCCGTGCCAGCCAGTTCGAGGAAGTCCTGACGGTTGCAGGTGATCACAATCGCTTCGGTGCGGACGGCCTGATGCCAGATGTCCACGTCATCGGTTCGCACCCCCAGAACCTCCGCGACCAGCGACACCTCGTGCTCCTCCTGTTGGAGACAGCGGGTCACTTCCACCGCCACGTCTTCGTCCGCGAGGAATTTCACTCGTCGAGCTGCGCGGTTTGGGCGGTCACCAGCGGATCCAGCTCGTTTCGGTGATCCTCGTAATAGGCGAGGCACTCATAGACTTGGGCGCGCGTCAACCGTGGAAAACTGGCCACCACTTCATCCACTGACGCTCCGGTCTTCGTCATCGCCACGACATCATGCACCCCGATGCGCGTGCCTTCCACGATGGGATGGCCTGAACGCACCCCGGCCCGTTGAACAATATGGCGGTAGCTCGTCGCAATCACGGGCGGACGCTATCCGCCTGCTTGATTGAATTCAAGCCCGTTGCGCTTCCGTTTTGTTCTGGAGCGGGTTGAAATCACGATTAGAAGCCTCAAACTCGGCGGCGCAGGTATCCACGAGACGATAGCTCGGCACGATCCCGAGCTTCTTCCGTTCGGCGCGCACGGCGTCCTCGGTCGTGCCAGTCAGATGGGCAATCTGCCGGTCGGAGAAACCGAGTGATTTGGTTTTGGTAAGTTGTTCAACATTCATGCGCGCCGCGGACAAGCCTAAATCGGGCAAAGCAAACCGGAACAGGGCGCGAGCGTCGAGGGAGAAAAACGGCTGGTCGCAAGCGACCAGCCGTTCTGGGAGAACAATTTCTCGGGCTTACTGGAATTGGTAAGTCAGCACGACGTTCGGATCGGTCACGACGGTATTGACGATCTTGGTTAAGCACGGAGATTTGATCCTGTAAAACCTCGCCGAGCCCGGCTGCTTCGCCACCGTTATGGTCATGGCGTCTTGATCCACCACCGCGCCCGCCTCCATCGCGTATGGCCCGGTCACGGTTGCGGCTGACTCAAGTATAAGTGGGTAACAACAGCAAGTCGCGCTGCCACTCAACTCCACTCGCAGCGCAGTGGGGCCAACTCCATCGTTGGTAACGGAGAATCTGAGTGTGTTTTGGCCAGCCACCAACCCGGTGGTGATTGCGAACGGATGCCAGATGGTGAAACTGGTGGAATTGAGGGTCGCAATGGTGGCGACCGGAGCAGGATTTCCGTTGAGTTGAATGGTGCCAGAGTTGTCCACCGCCCACTGACCCGTGATGATGGCGTTGTTAGTGCAAGGAAGATGAAACGTAATCTGGTAAACATACGTCCCATTGGCACTGTTGCCGTTGGTAAGCGGCCCGATCCATTTCGAGATCGCGGTGTTCGTCAGTCCATTCCCAGTGATCACGAAGGCATTGGAACTGACACCGTTGGGATTAGTCGTCAGCGCCCCGCCGTTCGGGCCCACCCCGGTGTTGAACAGCGACAACGTCTCCGGCGGTGCTGTCACCGTCACCGTAAAATCACAACTATTCGTGTTGTTGCAACAATCGGTTGCCACGCAATGCACAATGGTCGTTGTTCCCGCCGCGAACACAGTGCCTGAGGGCGGCGTAAATACCACGCTCACGTTGCTGCAACAATTGTCCGTTGCCGTGGCCGAGTAGCTGACGGCTACATTGGTGCATGACGCCACCACGATGTTCGCCGGACATGCAATCACCGGCGGCGTGGTGTCCACCGCCCAGGTGATGACCTGCGTGCAAGTATTGCTGTTGCCGCAACTATCCACGGCGGTGTAGGTGAGCGTGCGCGTGCGCGCGCAGCCATTGGTCGTGTCCAAGGTGGTGCAGGTGACCACGGGACTAGTCGGCGAGAAGGTCAGAGATGTGGGTCCATCCAGCCCGCCGTTGCTTGCTGCTGAGACGAAGGTGTCAATGAACGTTCCTGGAGCGGGAGTGATCGACAGCGGCCCGGCATAGCACTTCACCTCGTCGGTGCCAAAGCTGGTGACATAAAGGTTGCCGTCCGATCCGAACACCAAGCCGTGTGGCCCAATCAACCCATTGCCGGAAGCAAAGGATGTTCCGGTTGTCCCGTTGAAGCGCTTCACGTCGTCGGTGAAAATACTGCCAACGTAGAGATTGCCGTCTGGTCCAAAGCTCAAGCCGTCTGGTCCATTCAGCCCGCCACTGCCTGCTGGCATGAAATTGCCCGAGCCGATCGGCAATCCAGTATTCCCGTTATAGCGCTCCACCTCGTCGCTGCTAAAACTGCTGACATAAAGATTGCCGTCCGGTCCGAACGCCAAGTCCCTTGCGTTTACCAGCCCGCCGCTGCCAGTGGAGACAAAGATGCTTTTGAAAGTTCCGGTCTTCCCGTCGTAGCGCTTTACATCAGAGCTGAAGATCACGTAAGTGGCTCCAGATAACCCGCCACTGTTTGCAGGCACGAGGTTGTCAATGAACGCTCCCGTTGTCCCGTTGTAGCGAAATACATTTCCGTAGTAAAAGCCGCTGACGTAAAGGCTCCCGTCCGGCCCGAACACCAAGCCCGCCGGTTCATACAGCCCGCCGCTGCCTGTTGGGACGAAGTTGCCCATGAACGCTCCCGTGATCCCGTTGAACCGCTTTACCTGCGCGGTAAAAACACTGCTGACGTAGAGATTGCCGTCCGACCCGAACGTCAAGCCGGCTGGTTGAGCCAAGCCGCTGCCAGCGCCGACGCTGTCGATAAATGCTCCCGTGGTCCCGTGGTAGCGCTTTACCTCGGCGGTGTTAAAACTGCTGACGCAGAGGTTGCCGTCCGGTCCGAACGCCATGCCTTGTGATCCAGCCAGCCCGTTGCTGGAGGCAAAGTTGTCAATGAAAGCCCCGGTAGTTGCGTTGTAGCGCTTCACGTCGGAAGTGTAGCAACTGCTGACAAATAGATAGGTTGGAGCCGTCGGCCCGCAGTTGTCAGTCGCCCTGACATTCGGGTCCCAGCCGGGAATGTAGGTCGGATTGCAGCCCAGATTCATGTTGGCCGGACAATTGGTGAACACCGGTGGAGTGGTGTCCACCACGGTCACGATCTGGCTGCAAGTATTGGTGTTGCCGCAAATGTCCCCGACCAGCCAGGTGCGGGTGATCACCAATGGACAAGGGCCGCTGTTGGTGACGGTCGTGTAGGTAAAGGTCACGTTCGTGTTGCCGCAGGCGTTGGTGATGACGGTCGGCGGATCAAAACTCCACGCCGCGCCGCAGGGCACCGACTTGTCGTCCGCGCAGTGTATTTCCATTGCCGGGGCCAGGTCTCCCAGGTCACCGTCGGCCATCACCGAACTATAGCAATTAACATATACATTGGCACATAAGGTGATAGGCTTTGGGCATGAAAGCCTATGCGTTGGACTTACGGGAACGGGTGGTAAAGTTTCTTCA
>JAYUAV010000305.1:0-3244 GCA_043741175.1 Verrucomicrobiota bacterium | reverse complement strand
CGCCGGATCAACTCCTGCAAATCGCGGATGATGGTGCGGCGGGCGACTTTGAAATCGCGGGCCAGCGCGGAGATGTTCGGGCGCTCACTCGATTTGTCGATGATCTCCACGAGGCGGTTCTGGCGACTGAGCCGGTCTGTGGAGCGGCTCAACAATTCTTGCGCATCAATCCGCCGCGCGCGTTCGAGCGACTCGAATTGCCGGATGATCTCCGTGTCGCTGCATTCACTGAGTGCGATGGCGATGGTGTGTTTGAGTTCGTGGATGTCCACGGGCTTGGGCAGGCAGTAATGCGCGCGGCGCGGCCCCTGCAACGCCGCCATCTGCTGTCGCACTTCAAGCGCGCCGCTGACGATGATGATGGGAACGTGCGGCAACAGTTCCTTGAACTCCGGGAGAAACTCCAGCCCCAGTTCGCCGCCCGCAAGAACGTGGTCGAGGATCAACAGGCTCGGCGGATTTTGCGGAACCTTCGCGAGCGCGTCGCTGCCGTTGATTGCGCGGGTAAGCCGATAATCACTCAACGACTCCTCGTAGATCTCGTACTGAAGATCGTCGTCTTCGATGATGAGAAGGTGGGGTTTGGTCATGGTCATGGGAAATAAAACCTTTGACGCGAATTCCGCGAATTATCGCGAATTAGAAAAGCCTGTTCCCAATTCGCGCCAATTCGTGAAATTCGCGTCAAGCTCTTGTCCGTATCCGTGTTCATCCGCGTCCATCCGTGGTTAGGTTTTGGTCAGGCTTCACCGGCAGGATCAACGTGAACGTGCTGCCTTGCCCCACGACGGATTCCACGGCGAGGCCCGCGTCCATTTTCTTCGCGAGTTCATAAACCATCGAGAGACCGAGTCCCGTGCCGCGTTTCGTGGAAAGCGACTTGGTGGTGAAGAACGGTTCGAAGATTCGCGACTTGATCTCCGGTGCGATTCCGCCGCCGCAATCGCGCACCGAAACGAGGATGTAATCCGCCGCTGCCGCCGGAGTCAGGAAAAGTTCCGGTGGCAACTTTGCTGTAAGTTGTGTGGTCAGAATGATTCGCTTCTTACTCGCCATCGCTTCGGCGGCGTTGAAGATGAAGTTGAGCAATATCTGCTGCACGAAATCGCGCGGGACGGAAACTTCTGGCAACTTCTCGCCCCGCTCGAAGCGCACTTCCACCTCGCGCAGAAAACGGTCGCCCAGCAATTTCCGGGTTTCATCCACCACGGCGTTGAGATCGCACGGCGCGGGGGGCGCGTCGGTGCTGCGGCTGAAACCCAGCATCGCGTCCACGACCTCCGCGCCTTGTTGCACCACGGTCTTGATGCGATCCACGCGCGTGCGAATTTTGTCAGGCTTGTCGGCGTTATCCTCGATGATCTGCGCAGAGCCTTTGATGATGGAGAGGATGTTGTTGAAATCATGTGCGATGCCCGCAGCCAACGAACCAAGCGCGTTCATCTTCTGACTGTGGAGCAGTTCGCGATTTGCGATTTCAAGTTCGCGCGTGCGTTCGGCAATCTGCCGCTCTACTTCGGCGTAACTGCGCTGGAGTTTGTGGTGACGGTTGAACGCGAGCGCGGCGAAGAAGATGGCCACGCCCAGCGCGACAGTGAGGATCAACACCAGTCGCGTCTCACGATACCACGGCACGACGATGGTGAACTCTAGGCGCGCGGGTTTCGGATCAATGTTACCCGCCCGATCCATCGAGCGGACTTGGAAATAGTGTTTCCCCAGCGCGAGATCAACGAACGAGATTTCATTCAACTCTTGAAACGGTGACCACTCACGTTCGTCGAGGCGATAAGAGAAGATCAGTCGCGCGGAGGACGTTTGTTTCCACTTGTCGCGACCGCGAAACGTGAGCGTTACAACATCGCCTTCACGAAAGCGCGAGTTGCTGTCGGGAGCTGAAACGATGTGAGTGCGCGGCGCGTCCGTGTCGGCATCGGGATGAAACGCGATCCAGCCGAGAGTTGTCTCGATGGAGATGTTGCCCGCCCCATCTTCGTGAATTTCGCGGATGTCCATCGCGGCGAGGCCATCTTCCGTGCCGTTGGCGATCCATGCGCCTTGCGTGAAACGAAACACGCCGTCACTCGTCGCGACCCAGAGCGTGCCGTCGCGCGAGCAGTGCAGTGCGTTGACGCGTTCAAATCCGCTCCGCAAGATGAGCCAGTTCTTGCCGTCAAATTCCCAGACGCTGTGCGGCGTGCCGCACCAGATGCGACCGTCCGGCGATTCCGCAAAAGCAAAAATCTCCTCTGGCCCGATCCGGTTCGTGGAAGAAAAAACCCCCCAGACGTTCTGATGTCGCCATGCGATCTGGTTGTCGCCGCCGAGCCAGATGTCGCCATTCTTGGCGGTGAGGAATGATTTCCATTTGCCGGGCGGATAGGCGGCTGAGTTTCCCATGACTTTTGAAACATCCATGTTTTTTTCGCCGGACTGGAAGCCCGACTCAATGGTCGTCTGCCACAACTCGCGCGTCTGGCGGAACAATCCATCCGAAGTGGCGAACCACGCTGCGCCGCCCGGTTCGCTTTGTTGATCAAAGAGACGCCGCACGGAAAAGTTTTCCGGCAGCAACACCGACGTGATGGCGGAAGCGGTTTGGTTTGTGTGCGGGAGCGATTCAATCTGCGGCTTGTCGGGATCGGAGGCGTCAAGTTGCAGTGTTTCATCAGGCAGGAAAATCATCACGCGACCTTGGCGAACTGGCGTGAGACGCACTTCGTTTGTCCGCCCGGCGCGAAAGTGCGCGGCGATCTGGGGCACGGGATGCGGCGACCATTCTCCATCGTGAAACTCCAGCAAGCCCTCGCGCGTGACCGTCCAGAGTTGACCGCCGGGACTTTCGTAGATGCGTCCGCGATTTGTCCCCGGCGCGGCGACGCTCGTGAACTCGTAGCCGTCGAAGATTGAGATCGCGGCAGACTTCGCGTGACGGACGAGGATGTCTCCGCTCGCGCTGACCGAGACAAACACGCAGGCATTTTCCGACAAGCCATCCGCTTTGGTGAACGTGCGCCAGTGATTCGTTTGCAACAGCGGCGCGGCCATGCTCGTGGAGACCGCGAGCAGCGCGGCGAAGAAATAGAACGGCAACCAGACATTGAAATAACCACGGATGGACACAGATGGACACGGATGAAATAGCTCCGAGTTTGGAGTGCGGTGACTTGTCCGCGCTTTCGGCAGGAGACTTGTCGCCGTCGCGCATGGGAGGGGCTTCCTGCCCGTTCGACGATCCGCTCTG
>JAYUAV010000304.1:0-12674 GCA_043741175.1 Verrucomicrobiota bacterium | reverse complement strand
GCGAATTGGTCAGGCATAACGGCAAGTTTAGCTGGTGTTCTTGGGTGCTTTTTTAATCAGGTTAGAAAGTTGTCCAATAGTAATCATTGGTTTCTTTCGGTGAATAATTCGATGGCAGTTTGAACAAACAATAGCCAAGTCGTGGAGTGCCGTCATTCGTTTACCGGCATCGGCCAGAGGTTTTGTGTGGTGAACTTCACAGAAGTCGCGGCCAGGTTCGCCGTAAAAGTTTTGGAAATCAAATCCGCAGCACTCACAAATTAGCCGTCCGTGTTTGAGAAGTGCGTCTTTCTTTTTTCTTTGCACCAGTGTTCTGTTTCGCTCTCTGCGGAGATGTTCAACGAGACGCACATTGCCTTCGCTTGCTACACCGTCCAAGTCATCGAATTGGATGTGATTCGTAATTCGAGTGGGATCCAAGTCTGGCCAGATTTCGTGTAAATTTTGGCTGGGGCTTTGAGCTAGGTAGAAAAGCAAACTACCCTGTGAAACAGTTATTGGGAAAATACAGCTAGCCGCGCCTCGTTTTAGAAACGAAGCGTCACTTAACGCGGGAAACTCCCTCAGTTCTGTGATTGTTGGTTTCCTTTCTAACCAACCCGTTAAGTAGCGCACTCGATAGCGATGTTTGCCTTTTATGCAGGAGACGCGCGGGTTGACTATTTCCCCAAGAGCTACAATTCGGCAAAGTGGACTCGATTGCCAAAAGAAGAACCTGTCTCTCTTTTGCAACTTTTCGCCAAGTTTACTTGTCCACCAAGTGCCAAGTTTTCCTTGATGCAACATCGCCTGCCAATTGTTTTCAGATGGAGAACCCTTCACCACCCAGTAATTCATCGCCGTATCAGGCATAGCGGCCGGTTTTGTGTTCAGGTTTGAAAAACTCGTGGAGCAGGCGGTCAATCTGGAGCAGTCCTTCCCGTGTGACGCCGATGCGGTCGCCGCCGTGGGTGAGGAACCCCCATTCTTTCAAAGTGGCGAGCGGCGTGGCAAAAGTTTCGCGTGGGTCGGCGCCGAATTTGGCTTTGAATTTCTCCGCGCTCACCGAGCCGAGCTTGAGTTGCAGCATGAACTCGCGGATGTAGCGCTCATCGGCTGCGGGTGTCAGCGCGCGATAAACGGGAAGCTTACCGGCATTCACCGCGTCCACGTAAGGCTGGAACTCGTGGTGATTCTGGTAATGCACGCCGTTGAGATGGCCGAAACTCGCGACGCCGATGGAGAGAATATCCGCGCCGGTGAACAAGCCTTCGCGATAGATGAACTTCACCTTGGCCGGGTCGCGCACCACGGTTGTGCCGCTCGTGACGGTGTAACCAACCTTCTCGAACTCACGATACGCGTAATCCACCCACGCACGTTTGGTTTCCCAATCGGCGACGGGCGCGACGAGTTTGCCACCGGCTTTCATCTGCTGATAGATGCCGGTGTTGTACGGCACTTCCATTTGGTAGATCGTCACCGAGTCGGGTTGCAGTGCGACGGCTTTGGCGACGGTTTCGCGCCATTTCTCCTCCGTCTCCTCTACCATGCCAGCGATGAGATCAATGTTGATCTGGGGAAAGCCGATGTCGCGTGCGAAGGCGTAGGCGCGGGCAACTTCCTTGGAACGATGTGCGCGTCCGTTGATCTCCAAGATGTGATCGTCGAAGTGTTCGATGCCGAGCGAGAGACGCGTGACGCCCATATCACGGATGGCCTGCAACTTGTGATCGGTGAGCGTGCCGGGTTCGGCCTCGAATGTGACTTCCTCGACTTCATCCCACGGCAGCAGGCGTTTCATGCCGTCGGTGAGGAATTTCAGTTGATCGGGTGAAAGATAACTCGGTGTGCCGCCGCCGAAATAGACGAACTTAGGTTTGCGTCCGCCGATGACGGGCTTGCTCGCATAGACGGTGAGTTCTTTCAACAGCGCATCAATGTAGCCGCGCACTTCGGAGGAATCCTTGTCCGTGTAGACTTTGAAGTAGCAGAAGTGGCAGCGCTTGCGGCAAAACGGAATGTGAACGTATTGGCCGAGTTGTGGCAGCGAGGATGGAGGATGGAGGATGGAGGATGGAGGGGCAGAGATCGCGGCCTCGAATTGCGGCACGAACTCCGGTTTCCAGAATGCGAAGGGCGGATAGTTGGCGACGAAGTAGTTGCCCGCCGTGGTTTCGTGGCGCAGCGGCGGCGTGGCTTGAGGCGTGGCGGAACTCATGCGGCTAGTTTTCGGGCAATGCGGCGGCGGCGTGGAGGCTTTACGAATTTCATGCCGTGTTTCTGCAAGACTTCTCGCGACTGCTTTAGATCTTCACAAATGGCAGCGAGGTCGTAGTTGAATTTCTTTGCGTGAGCATCGCGAAAGCGGCGCAATTCATCGAGAATTGAATTGGTTTTCATTTTATATTCCTCAGTTCAGGCGGGGTGCAGATGACTGGGCAGCGGTGGCCTTTCACTAGACACAGGTTTTCAAGTTGGGGCGCATCACAGCATTTGCAATATGTCGGCAATTCCACG
This sequence comes from Verrucomicrobiota bacterium, assembly GCA_043741175.1. GTDB lineage: Bacteria > Verrucomicrobiota > Verrucomicrobiia > Limisphaerales > JADLHS01 > JADLHS01. The sequence goes on along the minus strand of JAYUAV010000304.1, from coordinate 10,175 downwards.
TCAGAAGATAATCCAATTCATTCACCGTAGCTATGGCGATGTGCAATGCATCGTTCCCTGCATTCGTTGGCAAGGCCATGTTACTCAGGAAGAAGTCCGCCAATGATCGGGCGGGCGAATCAGCAACCAGCGCAGGAATCGTCTTAAATACATTCTCCCTGCGTCTTGCGGCATCTGGGTCTCCCGCCAGTGCCTCCAATCCGACGAGGTCCGACACGAACACATCAAAATTATCCCGCTCGTTCTCCCACCACTCTTTGGATTGCTTAATCATTGCGGACATCACTACGTCGCGAGTCGGGCGCGCGGTAAGGAAACTCAGGAAGCTGGTTTCGATATAAACTTTCGGTTTCATTTCTCTGTCACGCCGAAATAATAAACGCTTTGGTCGCCGCGTCTGTTCATCTTTTCTTCACGATTTACAACTCAATCGTATCGCCGAGTTGTGGCAACACTGCTTTGATGCCGTGCTGTTCCTGGATCAGTTTCGCCAGCGGTAATCGGCCGCGATCTTCACCGTGAGTCAGTGCCACACGCGGATGACTGGCGGCGAGATGGCCGAACCACGCCATCAGATCCGTCTGGCCCGCGTGCGCGCTGAATCCGCCGAGGGTATGGATGGTCGCGCGCACCTGAATCTTCTCGCCGAACATGGAGACTTCCTTTTCGCCATCAACAAGTCGCCGTCCCAAAGAACCTTCGGCTTGATAGCCGACGATCAAGACGCAGGCTTCAGGCTTGCCGAGGTTGTGACGGAGATGATGCAGGATGCGTCCGCCGGAGCACATGCCCGCGCCCGCCATGATGAGCGCCGGGCCGGGTTGATCGTTTAACGCCATGGAATCTTGCGCGGTGGGCGTGGCTTTCAACGAGGTCAAATCTTGCGCGAGCGGACGCTCGCGGCTCAACGCTTGAAATTCTTCATCAAACAGGTTCATGTGTTCCCAATAAATCTTCGTCGCTTCGATGGCCATCGGGCTGTCGAGAAAGATGGGGAACTTCTGCACGGTCTTGTTGCGGAACATTTGCGCCAGCAAGTAGAGCAGCAATTGCGTGCGCCCGATGGCGAACACCGGCACGAGCAGTTTGCCTTTGGTCGCCACGGCGCGCTTCACGATGCCTTCAAACTCTTCGACGGTTTCAGCCAGCGGTTTGTGATCGCGGTCGCCATAGGTGGACTCGAGCACCACGAAGTCCGCTTGATGAAAACCCACGGCGTCTTTGAGAATGGGCGCGCCCTTGGGGCCGACATCGCCAGAGAAAACAATCGTCTTTGTTTTGCCGCCATCAGTGATGGTGAGCCGGATGCTGGCCGAGCCGAGCATGTGTCCGGCTTCGACAAATTGCGCGCGAATACCGGGCGCAACTTCCACCCGTTGATCGTAGTTCACCGGCTTGAACAATCCGATGAGAGTGTCCACGTCCTTCGCGGAATAGATCGGCTCGGTCGGTTGTTTGTCGGGATGTTTGCGATTGTAACGCTCGGCATCCATCGCTTGCAGATGCGCGGAATCCCGTAGCACCAGCGACGCGAGCGGGATGGTCGGCTCAGTTGTGAAGATAGTGCCGCGATAACCAACCTTGGCGAGCAACGGCAATCTCCCGCAATGATCCAGATGCGCGTGCGTCAACACCACTGCATCGAGCTTGAGCGGATCAAGCGTGGCGGGGATACGGTTTAATCCTTCCCTCTCAGCGAAGCCTTGGAACATGCCGAAGTCCACCAACACGCGCGCCTGACTGGTTTGCACGAGATAGGAAGAACCGGTGACGCCGCCTGCCGCGCCGTGAAAAATAAGTTTGATGGACATGATGTGATGGAGAATTTTATTTGGTGCGGGAGTATCATCGGGGAGATGGGGCGATGACAAGCTTGGGCTAATCCGTATCCATGCCGTTAAATTGGGACGGAACAAACGCAAAGGCACACCTTTGAATCGTGTGCCGGCAATCTTCCCAGAGCGAGTTTTCAAATACGCTCATGTTATTTCTTGGATTTTTTTAATGCCCCACGTTTTCGCACCCAATCTGCAGCATAGCCAGTATTTCCAACTACCCCAGTGGGCGTGTTGCATTACTTCTGTAAATTCCATCCTCAAAGCCCTCAGTAGAGCGAAGCCGAGCGGATAATGTTGGAAAACGTCGTCCCCGGTGCCACGTATGAAGTGCAGACAGCAGTGTGGGCGGCACCATCGGTTACTCGGATTGGCCCGATCCGGTTTCGCACACGGCTACTTGATCCGCGCTTTTCCAAGTTTCACAGGGACGTATGTCATAGTGCGTTTCTGTTTTATTGTCTCGGATGAAACTTCTGATGTACATGACGCAGCCTGCTATTTGTGACGTGGGTATAGACTTCCGTGGTGCTGATGTTGGCGTGGCCGAGCAATTCCTGGATGACGCGCAAGTCTGCGCCGTGTTCCAGCAGGTGCGTGGCGAAGCTGTGTCGCAGCATGTGAGGCGTGATGTTGCGGCCCATGCAGCGGGATTTTACGCGGTCGGTGATGCGTTTCCACATTGTGCTGGAGGAAAATGCCGTTCCGCGCGTGGTGAGGAAAACATTCGCTGGTGAATGAGGCTTCACATTTTTACGACGACCTCCCTCGGCATTGATGTATCGGTTTAGCGCATTGATGGCTTTTGATCCAACGGGCACGACGCGTTCTTTGTTGCCCTTGCCGATGACGTTGATGAATTCGGCTTCAAGGTGTAGCTGTTCAAGTCGCAGCGAGCAAAGTTCTGCGCGACGCAGGCCGGAGGCGTAGGCTAGTTCAAGGATGGCGTCGTCGCACAGGCTGCGAGGCGTGACGACTTCATGGGTCTTCATCAAGCGATCAATCTCATCGTTGGAGAGAGCTTTCGGTAATCGCTTCCAGCGGCGGGGTAGGGAAAGATTCTCTGCGACGTTCAATGGCAGAAGTTTTTCGATCTCGCAGTAGCGATAGAAGGCACGGAGCGCGGCGATCTCCAGATAGACGCTTTCGCCGCTGAGTCGGCGCGTGGAGTCTTTGGGTTCGTGAGCGAGTGCGCGGGCGCGTTCGGCTTGGAGGAAGGCGGTGAGGTGATTGAGTTCAACTTGCTTCCATTCGGTGAGGCCATTTTTCTCCGCCCAAGCGAGAAACTTGTTCAACAGACCTGAGTAAGTGCGTTGGGTGTGGGCGGACTGGCCGCGTTCGTGCCGGAGGTATTGCAGGAAATCTTCAACGAGCGTCTGCATTTCTGTTGAGAGTCGTGACGACGGGCTGGTGTTTCCAGAAGAAGGTCAGAATCTTCGAGGCATCACGATCAACGACGGCGTAGAAATAACGATGTGTGCCGTTGACCTCGGCGTGGACTTCGATCTGGAACAGGCGACTGCGAATGGAGAAGTAGCTTGCGACTTGGCTGATCAATTCTCTTGGGATCTGGGCGTAGTTCAAACCTTCTCCGACATTGCGGAACGGAACATCGTCCTCTGTTCCATCGGCGCCGTCAGGGCCTGCACGGGCTGCGATGATGCGGTCGGCGGCGGCTTCGTCTCCGTTGAGAATCATCTGAAGAACTTCTCGCGAGGCGGTGTTGATGTTGATCAAGCCAGCGGAAAGCGGGCAGAACAAATCTGCGAGGCCCACGGGATAAATGGCCGGTTGATTGCCGCGCTGCATACCGAGCTTGGATTGGAAGTTGGCGGGCTGATGATTCGTCGCCACGCCGCCCCAGAAAACTTCCTGAGAGACGCCGCGCACGAGAAGCAGTTCAGTCAAATCATCAACGGGCGCGTCCTTGGATTTGTAGGGCGGATCGAGCGTCTCGTAGTATGCGGTCTCTGTGCCGTTGGGATGTTCGTTTTTGTCCTGGTCAATCCAGTCGAGGATGGAGGACGTGATTGGGCCGGAGTCCGCAGCGTCCACGCCGATCAATGTCATTGCCTGATTGAGCAATCGTTCGTCGGCCATGTTGATGTTGGCGCGGCGTTCCATGTCCACGATCTTGGTGTTCGGATCGAGAGTAACAACAGCGAGCAGATTGCTGGTCATCGAACTGCCGGGGCCGCCCGCCCACTTTTGGTTCAACGCATCGAACGGCTCGCTTGGGTCTTTCAGGTTCAGCAGTGCAATCGCCTTGTTCACGCTGCCGATGCCGATGGCAAGCATGTCGCCCTCGGCGTTGACGTTCATGGCGAGGCGCGTTTCAACCTTCATCGAATACGCGAAGCCCGCCGCGAGGATTGCCAGCACCGCGATGCAGATCATCACGATGATGAGAGCGATGCCGCGTTGGCGAAGGTTGGGATGCGTGGTCGGTTTCACGGTTGTCTTGGCGGAACATTGGTGCCGGTTGATTGTCCCCGTCGCTGAAATCCACCCGGTACCATCGTGGATGAAATATCAACGACTCGCCCGACGACTTCCGTTTGTGGCGTCGCGAAAGGTTTATCCGGATTGTGGCGCGAATAAGTCAGCGTGAGATGGATCATGCTGGGGATTTCGTTCGTGGTCGTCCATTCATCCACCCACTTGCCTTTGCGCGCGTCCCACAGTTCAAATTCCATCTTGGAAACATTGCGCGATAGCACGAAGGGATATTGTTGCTCAGTTTCGTCCGTCTCCATCAGGATCGGCGTCTGGCGGAGAACCAATTGTTGCTGACCATCAGTGCCGTTCTCCAAAGAGAACGTCACGCGGCGCACGTCAAAATCACCGAAGCGACCGCTGCGCGGAAAAAATTCAGGCAATCGCGCCACGAAACTCAGCGTGGGAGACGAGCCGTTTTCCACGACGAAACTGTAATGCTGCAAGTCCGCCTGGAACGACCGCGCGCACACCAGAGCATCCTCGAACGTGCGGAAGGTCACACGCTCGCGTTGGACTTGAGCGGCGGCTTCCTGGCCGATCTTGGCGGACTTGATGATGAGCGTCCAAGTCGCGTAGATGGCGGTGACGACCATGCTGAAGATGGCCATGGCCATCATGATTTCGATGAGGGTGAAGGCGCTGCGCAGGCGAGGGGATTGAGGAGCGAAGGAACATCCAACATTCAACGCCCGACATTCAACACCGAACGGGGCGTGTTCACGCGTCCTTGGATGTTGGGCGTTGAATGTTGAATGTTGAATGTTTTCCAAACCTCCGCCGAGAGCAGGATGCGTGGATCGGGTTTGATCCTTTTGCGCCAGCAAGTTCATCTGAGGCCGCCTCCGCTGAGTGACTTGCTCTTGGTGGAGGGGTCAAACTGAAACGTGGTGAAGCTTGATTCCACGCGACCCGTGCGGCGATTTAGCACGCGGTATTGCACGTCCCAAAGTCCGTTCGTGTACATCTCGTTCGGGTAGGCTTCGACTTCGGCAGAGTAATCACGGAACGCATCCCCGAACTCTGCCATCTCGCTGAATTCAAAATTGATCGTGCCTTCGATCACCTTGTTGGTGATGGACGTTTGATAGGCGAAGACCATTCGCGCTTCAGGCGGCTTCACTTTTTGAAAGATGCGCGCGTTTTGCAACAGCGTGGACATAAGGCCGAGGATCGCGAACACGGCCATGAAAAAGATCGCAAGCGCGACCATGACTTCGATCAAAGAGAAGGCGGCGACGTGGTGCGTGTTTCCGTCGTCGCTTCGCTTTGACGCGACAAGGCGTGGTGCGTGACGGCAGCTCCGGAGCGCGGGCGGCACCTCGCTCGCAGCGCGTTCGCATGTCGAAAACTTTTCGGAAATTCCTACCCGCCACTCGCTGGTCACGCGCTGCGGGCGGGGACCGTCCGCGCTCCGCCGAGGGGCTGCTGCGTTTGGAATGTTGGCAAACAACTTCATCGTGTCAGGTCTCTCGTCAGGTCGCCGAGCAACAACAGCCCCGTGGTCGGCTCCAGCATGAGTTTGCGATACTTGTTGTCCGCGTCGCGCAGGATGATGGTCATCTCGTCGCTCGTTCCCATTTCGGAAAATCTCACCACCGTCCACTCGGAATCTTTGTACTCGAACATGTTCACATCGAGCATTTCTAGCGTGACGTCGTCCGGGATGATGCCGGTCAACCCTGTTCCTGGAGCAGGGCCGGGTGTGGAACGTTCTTCGCCGGTTAAAGGATCAGTCGCTGCGGGCGCACTGCCACCGCTCACTTCAAAGCGGCGTTCCGTGGGATGAAACATCACGCTCGTCGGTTTGCCGCTGAAGATCGCCTGCGCGCGGGCGTTGGAGCAAACGTCCTTGAGATCACTGATGGCGCGGCGCATGCCCTCCTTTTTTGCGATCTGATAAATGGTCGGAACGCTCATTGCCGCGATGAGCCCCATGATCGCGACCACGATCATGATTTCGATGAGGGTGAAGGCGGCGCGCTGCTGTCGAGGGTCGAACGTCGAGGGTCGAGAGCCAGACGGAGTGCGCCCGTCACCGGGCGCAGCGATGTGAACAGGCCGAGGGCTTACAATAGTTCCACGCGTCATTTCGTTGCCGAGTTGCTGCGCCCGAGGACGGGCGACCTCCGGGGCGTTGCGCCCTCGACTCTCGACCTTCGACTCTCGACTCATTTTCATCTTCCTCCCATCGAACTGCCGACGTTTGAGATCAGTGAGAACATCGCGGACAACACGCTCAAAAGCAGGAAGCCCACGCCGCCAGCCATCACCACAATCATCACGGGTTCGATCATGTTCGTCATCACTTTCAAGGCGAGGTTCAATTCGCTCTCGTAAGTATCCGCCACGTTCTTCAATGCGCCGGGAACGTCGCCGGTTTCTTCGCCGATGCGGACGAGGTCCACCATGAGTTGAGGGAAGATTTTGCTGGCGGCCAGCGGTTGCGCGAGCGTCTTACCGTCGGTCACGGCTTCGCGCGTTTTGGCTGTGGCTTCCTTGATGACACGATTAGGAAGGACTTGCTCAGTGATCTTCAGCGCGGTGAGAACGGGCACGCCGTTCTCCAGCAACGTCGAGAGTGTGCGTGCGAATTGCCCATAAAGATTCAGCTTCATCACCTTGCCGAACACCGGCATTTTCATCTTCCATTCGTCAATCTTGTGTTTGCCTTCCTCAGTGTTCTGGAAGCGACGGAACGCCAGGATCGCCGCGCCGAGGATCAGCAGCATCAGCCACCAGTAGCCCGTGAAGATTTTGCTGATGTCCATCAGCAACTGGGTTGAAGCAGGAAGCTGCACCGCCATGTTGCCGAACAGCGTCATGAATTTCGGCAGCATGAACGTCATGAAAAAGATGATGATGCCGATGCCGACCACCGCGACGAACGCCGGATAGATCAGCGCGGAAGTGAACTTGGCCTGCACTGCGGCAAACTTCTCAAAGTGATCCGCCATGCGCCGCAACACTTCTACGAGCGCGCCGGATTGTTCACCGGCCTTCACCATGTTGACGTAAAGATCGGTGAAGATTAGTGGCTGTTTGGACATCGCGTCCGAGAGGCTGCGGCCTTCCATGACTTCCTGACGCAAGCCGACGGCGACAGTCTTGGGGATGCCTTTGGTTTCGAGATGCGTCATGCTGTTGAGCGCGACGGTGAGAGGCATCCCGGCTTGGAGAAGATTGGCAAGTTGCTGCGTGAACGTGGCGAGTTCTTGCAACTTAGGTTTGCGTCTGCTCGCCATGCGTTCGCGGAATGTGCTGGGCGCAACGCCAGCTGAAGCGGATTTTTTGTCGGCGGGCTTGTCTTTCTTTGAAGCCGCGCTGCCCTTGGCAGCATCCACGGAAACGGGGAACAGGCCGAGACGATCAATCTGCGCGAGCGCGGCGGTGCGATCCGCCACGTCGAGCGATCCATGAACCACTTCGCCCGAACGTCGGCGGGCTTTGTAAGAGAACTGGGGCATAAACTTTCTTTCAATAACCGTTGTTGAGGAAAAGTTTCTCGCAAGAGTGCGAGGTCAACCCTTCACCGCGCTTAATGTCTGTGGACTGTGAACACCGTGCGACTCATTCAAACTTCCGCGCCTGTAACCCTGCAAGTCCACCGTCACATGCGCGTAGCCGAGTTTCTTGATCGCCTCGGTCACCCGCGCAGCAACGCCGTCCGCCAGCAACTTCGGCAATTCAGCCGGGCCGACTTCGATGCGGGCGAGATGACTGAGGCCAGAAGTCAGAGGTCGGATGTCGGAGGCCGAATCTGACTTTTGGCTTCCGAGTTCATGATGGCGCACACGCACGTCGTAAAATCCCAGATCGCGCAATACATATTCCGCTTCCTCGATCATCAGGAGTTTTTCGGGCGACACAACTTCGCCGGTGGGAATGCGGGAACTCAGGCAAGCCATCTGCGGTTTGTCTGCGGTGGGCAAACCCATCTGCGCGGAGAGTTCGCGGATTTCGGCTTTGGTCAAACCGACTTCCTTCATCGGCGCGCGGACTTGAAACTCGGAAGCTGCCTTCGCCCCGGGACGAAAATCTCCGATGTCGCTCGCGTTCTCGCCGTAGCAGACGACTGCGAAATTTTCCGCCTTTGCGAGCGGTGTCAGTTCATCGAACAACTCGTGTTTGCAGAAATAGCAACGGTTCAACGGATTCGCGAGGTAGCTGGGATTGTTGAACTCGGCGGTCTTGACGACGCGCACGGGAAAGTTGAACTGCTGGCCGAGTTGCAATGCCTCGGCAAGTTCGCGTCGCGGCAGGCTGGGCGAATCCGCGATCACTGCGAGAGACTTCTCGCCAAGCACGCCGTGGGCGACATGCGCGAGGAATACGGAGTCCACGCCGCCCGAATAGGCAACGATGCACGAACCGTAGGAGCGCAATGCTGCGCGAAGCTTCTCAAGTTTATCGGTGACCATGCGTTAAGTTGGCAGTAGGGGAAAAATTTGTCGAGCAAGACAACGAGGCGGGCGGTTATCTACCAAGTGATTCTCGTCCTGAACTCTGAGGCGGGTGTTGTGCATTTGAGTCGCAGCACATTGGCAAACCGATTAGTCGCCGAAGAAAGTCCGCAGTAAGACGACGATTGGCGCAATAAAGTCGAGTCGCGCATTTCCGATGAAATCCAGCCGACTGGACTGCGTATTGAAGGTGTTCATCCTACGCGTGCTATGGTGCAATTTCATCCGGGACTCAGAGATCGAGAGTCAATTGTCTTACAGTGATGACGAATGGACTGATGAAATACGTGCGATGGCAATTCATGTATGAAAGCATTGATGGATTCACATATTCAATCATTGGACAGCGGCTCGGTGAACATCTTCGGTTCAACCAAGTTTTATGGCAGTGATTCTTCAGCGATGATTAAGAAACCAAAAATGTCACTACGCAGAAAGCCTCTAATGTTTGACAAAGCATGTCGAAAGCCTGCATTCATTGAATGAAAACGCCGTTCGCATTTTTGAACTGCGATTAACGTGGTGTGATTAAAGCGATGGAGTAAAAAGCACGAGCGGCGTGATGTGTGTGTGAAAAACAAAAATCTACGGAAGATATTTTTCCAGCCAATTGAATAGACATGCAGAACATCCTGATTTCATTGAATGAAGAACACTCTAAAAAAAATTCAAAATAGTCTTGCGTGTGAAATCGCTCCTGATAGTTTGTGTGTCCTTCGCCGCAAAGCGACGGAAGACTGAAAAACAAAAACCAAAGTTGACAGTCGGTGCGGTTGAGATAATCTCCGCATCCCAAAACTCGAATCTGAGCTGCCGAGTCTAAAAGTAGTAAATCGGCACTCGGTTTTTTGTTCCCCAGATGGGATCAAATATTTGAAGTTTGAGCATCAAATTTTTGAGTGGAAACACTCTGCTGCTCTTTGAAAATTGAATTGTGCGATAAGTAAGAGCCCCTTCAAGCTGAGGCTGTTAGTAGCTTTAGTTTGGAGAGTTTTAAATTGCAATTCGCCCGATTAATCATCGGGCAGGAATTAAACTAACGTTTTATACGGAGAGTTTGATTCTGGCTCAGAACGAACGCTGGCGGCGTGGATAAGACATGCAAGTCGAACGATCACTATCGGGTAGCAATATTCGGTAGTGGGAGTGGCGCAAGGGTGCGTAACACGTGGGTAATTTGCCGTAAAGTCTGGGATAACTTGCTGAAAGGCGAGCTAATACCGGATGTGATTGCTGGAGGGCATCCTCTGGCACTTAAAGTTGGGGACCGTAAGGCCTGACACTTTTCGATAAGCCCGCGGCCTATCAGCTAGTTGGTGAGGTAACGGCTCACCAAGGCTAAGACGGGTAGCTGGTCTGAGAGGACGACCAGCCTCACTGG
>JAYUAV010000303.1:0-6014 GCA_043741175.1 Verrucomicrobiota bacterium | reverse complement strand
GATTGGGCTTCAATGATCCGAAGAAGCGTCGTGAGGGATTCTTTGAGCAGTGCGCCGGTGGCGATGAGTTCGAGCACCTGTTTCTGGCCTGCGAGCAGTGCTTCGATGCGTTTGCGATCAGTGATGTCCCGGGTGATGCCGAGCAGCGCAGTGACTTTGCCCGATGTATCGCGCAACGGACTGGCGTGGGTTTCGAGCCAGCGTCGTCCGCCTTTGAGTCCTACAATCTGAAATTCAAGCGTGCCCGACCCGCCGGAGAAAACATTTTTCGTCAACTCCTCGAACGGTTTGCGATGCTCCTCGATGATGAGCGGATAAACGCAGTGGCTCTTGACCTGTTGAAACGAGTCGGCCTCGATCATCTGCAATCCAGCGGGGTTCATTTCCAACAACGAACCATCGGCGGCCAGGAGTTTCACACACTCCGGCTCGGTATCGAAGATGGTGCGAAGATGGGCTTCACGCGCGGCCAACTCGCGGTTGGCTTGTTCCAACTGCGCCGCCTTTTCCTCCAGCTTGCGAACGAGGATTTCGTTCTGCTCTTTGGTCTGAGAATGGTTTTCGCTCACGGATTGTTGAGTGTTGAGCGCGAGGTTGAACTGTCCTCCGGATGATTCAAGCTCATTGTGCGACGCCTAAAACAATTCAAGGCGACGGATCGCAGGGGGAATTAAAGTCGGGTGAGGCACGGATCCCGGTATGGGAGCGCCGATCTTTGATCGGCTTTGCGCTGGAGCAAACTCGTGACGCTCGATAAACAATCAAAACATCGCGCGCATTGTTGCTCGAATGATCTAAGCCGATCAAAGATCGGCGCTCCCCTCATGCCGCGCTCCCGTCTGGTTTGATTCTCGTTCGCCAATTGACTTTGATCACACCCAGTCACATCCCCCGGCATTTACATGCGGTTGAGATTTGTTATCTGCGGGGTTACTCTAAAACAATAGCAACGAATTGTTTCCAGACCATGATTGACACCATCCCGCCTATAAATTGTGGCCCTTGCCAGAGTGTTGCTCGCTCGCGAAAGTTCCGCATCTGCCTCCAGGTTGCCATCGCATTGCTGATAGGTTTGTCGTTCGCACCCGAGTCTCGCGGCGAAGCCATGCTCCAGTTGTTCAACGTGAACTGGAATGAACTTTCCGCCAAGATGCCGGAGATCGCCGAGGCGGGTTACACGAGTCTCTGGCTGCCGCCGCCCGCCAAGGCCGGAAGCGTGTTCTCCGTCGGTTACGATCTGTTCGATCCGTTCGATCTCGGCGACAAGAATCAGCGCGGCACGATTCCTACGCGCTACGGCACGAAGGCGGAGTTGTTGAACATGGTCGAGACGGCGCATCGCTTTGGGCTGCGCGTGTATTTCGACAACATCATGAATCATCGCGGCTTTGACATCCCGCGTTACAACAGCGGCACGCCTACGAATGTTTATCCCGGACTCACGGCGGAGGATTTTCATTTGCGCCGGCAAGCCGACGGCACGTATCGCAACTGGGACAACATTGCCGACTGGGGAAATCTCTGGCAGGTGCAGCATCGTCCGCTCTCCGGCTTGCTTGATCTCGCGAACGAAGGCGGCGCGACCAACGAAAACTTCGGCCTCGTCGAAGGCAACACCACGAACAAGATTTCCTTCCTGCGCCAGCCGGGCAGCAACACTTACTACATGGATACAAATCTCCCGGCGATTGCGAGTCCGTGGAAACCGTTCAACGGCGCGAACGGCGACCCTGTCATCGAAGACGTGAACAGCTATCTCATCCGCGCCGCAATGTGGATGATGAACGAAACCAAGTGCGATGGTTTCCGCTTCGATGCGGTGAAGCACACGCCCGCGACGTTCTTCGGCGACGCGAGCGCGACGACGAGCGGTTATGTCGGCGGCGTGCAGACGATTTTTGATTACGTCCACGGCTACGGCAACAATGTTACGGGCAACGGCTATGTGGAAGCGGACGACAATCGCAACAGCACGTTCGACAGCGAAGTCACACGCAATGACGCGCTGCTCTTCGGCGAACATCTCGGTGAACCGCCGCCTTACAGCGATTACTTTGCGCGCGGCATGAGGCTCGTGGACTCGCCGTTATCCGGCACGTTGAACAATGTTCTCGGCAATCCTTCTGCATCGCTCATCGGTCTCGATCAGCGCGACTCCGGCGGCTTCACTGCGCCAAACCGCGTGATGTATGCACAGAGCCACGACAACGCGTTCTCAAATCATCGCGAGTTGCAACTCGCCTACATGTTCGCGCGCGAAGGTGTGCCGGTGATTTATTCCGACGGCTACAATCAATCCAGCGCGCCGGATTATTTTCCTCGCGTAGCAAACGCTCCCTATCTCGGCGAGTTCGGCGACAACAAAATGCCCGACCTCGCCTGGCTGCATCATCAACTTTCTCGCGGCGGCACACGCGCCCGCTGGAGTGACGCGGACATCGTGGCGTTCGAGCGTTACGATTATCGTGACGGAGGCAGCGCGGCGGATCAAACCACGGTGCTATTCGCGATGAATGACAATTACGCGGGCGACGTAAGCTTCGACGACGGCGTCGCGCAAGCTGGCGCGGGCACTTACTACGAATGTTTTCCCGTCAACAACAGCCGCAATGTCGGACTCGCGGTGAGTTTTCCGCCCGGCTCGGTGTTGTATCAACTCAGCGATTCACCCAACAAACTCAGCGCCTGCACCAAACTGCTCGTGCGGAATGCCACGTCAGTTCTCGGCACGGCGCAAAGCACGGCGAACGATGCGAACCCAGTCAACCGCGCAATCTACGTTGGTGGGCAAACCATTCCTGCGGGCGGCGGAGCGATTGAATTGAAAATCCCCAGCGGCGGCTACGTGATGTATGGATTGCAATGGCCTGAGCCGAGTCGCGTGAACCGCAAGGACGTCATCACGCTTCGGCAAAACGGCGTGGATGCACAGCGCATCACGCTCTATCGCAAGGACGGAGTGAACGGCGACACGAACTTCGCGCCGACGTATCCGTTCAAGATGCGCGGCAGCGTCAGCGATTTCGGCGTGGTGGTCACTGGAGCGAATCTTTCCAACAAGACCTACTCGATTGAAGTGCCCATCGTGACGAACGCGAATTTCGACATGATCTTCCGTGTGGACGGCTCGGCCAACAACATCCTCGCCAAGCTCGACGGTGGCATGGACCTCAACAGTCACATGACGTTCGGACCGACGAACGGTTTTGATCGGCGCGACAACAGACCCGGCTACGTCACCGATCCGTTCCTCGGCTACGAGCAGGCGCAATATCAATCACGCATCGGCCCCGAACGTTTCGCCGCGATGACCACGAACCGCAACAACACCGTGAGCGACGGTGCGGAGACGTATCATTACTTCGTCGGCAATTCCGTCAGCAACAAAGTCGTCAACGCGAACGGCAACGATTACACGATCACAAATAACACAGCCGCGTGGGCGTGGCACAGTCCGAGCAACCTCACCACCATCGTCAGCGTCAGCGCCACCAACCAGCGCGTGCCGCTCAATCCCATCGCCAGTCAGTCCGCAGATATTTATTTGCGCGCTGGGTACCAGTTCCTCGTGGATCGCTGCTTCCTTTATTACACGGTGGACGGATCGAATCCTGAAGGCGCGTTCGGCGTCGGGCGCGGTTCGACGAAAGTTGTGTCGGGCGGTTGGGTCAACGACGACTCAGGCGACGGCACAATTGATTGGTGGAAGGCGACGATCCCCGCCGTGGACAACACGAACGGCGCGCAGATCCGCTACAAAATCGCCCTGCATAATTCCTTCGTACTCCCGATTTCCGACGGACTTGATGCGAAGCGTTACGGGCAGACGACGTTCGTGCTGACGAATTTTAATCCAACCACGGCGACAGTTTGGTTGCACAACAATCTCAAGACGAACGACACGATCACGGGATTGCGCGAGGGTTATCACATCGTCCGCGCAAAAGCATTTCTTCCGCGCGCAGGAAAATCAGGCGTCTATAACACGTTCTCGCAAACATTCTATTACGACGCCGCGCCGCCGACGGGCGCGATTGCGTTTCCATCGCCGGATGGGAGTTCTATTTCCAACAGCACTTACTCCGTCGTCATCCGCACGGACAGCAGTGTGACCGGAGTGGAGGTGAACATCCAGGACAGCAATGCGCTCAACGACGACGCGCAAACAAGTCAGGCCAATGGCAATGGCGATACGAACGGCGTCGCGCGTTTCGTCGCGGCAACTTCCGTGACTCCCAACGCAACCACCAGCGCGGCGTATCCAAATTATCCAAGCGAGTATCGTTTCAGCTACGTGAACGTGCCCGCGTCCGGTTCAGCCACGATCACGGTACGATTGCGAGAGGCGACGAGTAGCCTGTTCACCAACCGCGTCACCACACTCACGCGCACGCTCAACACCTTCGCGCCGCAGTCAGTTCTGTTTATCACCGCACCGGCCATTGAGGGAATGATTCTCACGCTGAACACCAACGACAATTACGTCATCCGAAATTGTTACAGCACGAATCTTCCGGCGACCTCGGTCTTCTATTCGATCTACTTGAACGGCGTGTTGATGCCGCGCGCGAGCTATACCTTCCTCCTCTCAGGCTGTACCACCGGACTGCGCTCCGTGAATTATCTCGCCAGCGGACTTCCGGCGGGCACGAATTCAATCCTCGTCACCTACACGAATGTCGGGGTGCAGATTCAAGATGCGAGAACATTCGTCGTCGTGCGTCCCGGCGATTCCGACGGCGATGGCATGAGTGACTACGATGAAACCATCGCTGGCACCGATCCTTTCAATGCGTCGTCCGCGCTCCGTATCACCGAACTCGCGAACGGCAATCAACTCGTCGTATGGGACAGCGTGGCGGGTCGCAACTATCAAGTCCTCGCAACGACGAATCTGGTTTATCCGATGCAAGTCATCAGTCCGGTGATTCAAGCAAGCGCGTCGTCCTCGTTCTATTTCGACAGCGCGCCCGATGCGACCAACAAATTTTACAAGATACAATTATTACCGTGACGGAGCGCGGCGTTCACGCCGCTTCGACGTCTGCTGACAATGAGCGTTGAAGCGGGCTGAAGCCCGCGCTCCGAGAAATCATCGCTCCTTGGAAAATGAAACTCATTAAACTTATTTTTTTGTCGCTGCTTCTATTCGCAGCGGCACCCGCATTCGCCCAACCCGTCCTCTCCGTCAACGGACTCAACGCCAACTACACCACCACGCATGTCTTCGTGGATGAAGTCGCGGGCGATGCCGTGCCGCTGACGATTCTGTTCACGCCCAACGCCGCGAATCTGACGCAGGTGGAGTTTTTCTCGAACGTCAACCGCCGCGACCGCGCCACCACCGATGCGGACGGCGATGGCGTCGAAGACGGCATCCGTCCGCCGAGCGGCGATCTCGTCGTGGCGGGCGCGGACACGCATTATTTCAAGGCTTACGCGATGACGAACATCGGCAGCGGCCAGTATCGTTACATTATCAACGCGACGAAGTGTGGCGCGTATCGGCTCACCGCTCGTTACAAGGTGACGGGCAATCCAAGCTGGATTTACTACAACAACTTTCTCAGCCAGCGCGATCACGCCATCGTCGTCTCGCCGAAGAAGGCGCGCGACATCGTTCTCTACGAGTTGAACGCCATCGCCGTGGAGTCGCAGGGCATCGCTCAAAGCGAACGCAGCACGTTCGTGGATTTGTGGGACGGTCCGGGTGCGCGTTCATTCAACGCCACCAATGCGAAGTTCAACTTAAACTACATCACCAACCTCGGCGTGAACTGGCTTTGGTTTCAGCCTGTTCATCCCAACGGTATCGTTGGTCGCTTCACCGATCCTGATACCAGTCTGCCCTTCGAGGTCGGTAGCCCTTACGCCGTAAAAAACTTTTTCGAGATCAATCCGCTGATGAGCAAGGCCAACACGCGCGCCGCTGCGTTGGAGGAGTTCACCAACTTCGTCGCCGCAGCGGACAACGCGGGCGTGAGCATCATGCTGGACGCAGCGTTCAATCACAC
>JAYUAV010000302.1:0-12541 GCA_043741175.1 Verrucomicrobiota bacterium | reverse complement strand
CGCGCAGGAACTCAACGCGACTGTCTGCGATGTGGAGGCTGCGTTCCACACGAACAGTCCCGGCGGCAGCATAGGTTGGGAATTGATGGACGATCACGTTCACCCGACGCTGCGCGGTCAGGCGTTGATCGCAGAAGCCATCGTGCAAAGTTTGTCGCGCATGACGGGTGCGGTTTCGATTTCGGCAGATGCCCGCGCGCGCATTGCTGATCGGCAAAGTTACGCGGAGCGATTGGGCGACAACAAATATGATCGCTACGCCGTGGCGCACATGATGCGCGTGATCTTTGACGTGCCATTCATGCGCGAGACGAATCCGGGCGCGCACGAACATTTCAATCGCACCGCCAACGAACTCGAACAAGCCGAGTCGCCGGAAGTTCAAGCGATCATGCGCGAGTATCAAACCGTACGACCACACGCGGGCGGCAAGCGGCCCATCACCGGCATGGTGGCGCGACAATTCATGCGAGAGAAACGCTACGAGGAAGCGTTGAAATATTATCAGATCGCGGAGAAGTCCGTGCCCGCCTACACGTCGTGGCACATGGAGTTCGTCTATTTCACGCTGGCCTGTCGGGAGAAACTTGCGGGCAAACTGAACGAGGAAGAACGCAAGCTGGCGTTGAGCGAGATCGAGCAGGGAAAGTTTCTGTTGCAACGCGGCTTCTCGCAGACCGGCTTCACGGAGCGTTACACGGGGCGATTGCACCAGCTGCGCGGCGAGTTTGCGGAGGCTATTCCATTTCTGAACGCCAGTCGCGAGAAGCTCACTGGGTTCGAGTTAGTGGCGGCGGATCAGGCGTTGTTCACATCGTTCGTGGAAACAGGGCGGCTTGCGGATGCCAGAACTCTCGCAGAAAACGGCGTCGCCAAGAGCGGACAATACGCGGGCTACTACAAACAGATGTTGGAAATCCTTGATCAGAAGCGTGCGGGAAAAGCGGAGCAGAAGTAGATGTAGCGCATCGCGGTATTCCCACGGCTCGATGCCGCGTCGGCGGCACACGATCAGCGTGTAGATCACCGCCGCGCGCCACCCGCGTCCGAATGTCTGATGAAGAGCCAGTTCTTCTTTCCTACTGCACTCGGGCGAATCGCATCTTCTGTCAGGTTGTTGACTATCTCCACGGGGCGGGGTTGTTGCAGAACCACAACCGCTACCTTGCCCGTCAATAGAGTCACTTCCTTGGCTGCGTCAGCCCCATTATCAGGGCTGCCAGACTGCGCGCCAATACTTCTGAGATGGGCCGGGCGTGATTGCGTTCGTGATGTTCAGGGTTGTCGCCGTGAGTGTGTTGGTGGATTCAGAAACCCAATTGCTGATGTTCGTGGAGGATTGGATCACGTAGCGCACGTCTTTCTGTCCTTGGAGTTGAAATACGAACTGGCTGGCTGGCGCAGGCGTGACCGTGGCGAGTTTCGGCGCGGTCGGCGTGAGCGTGATGAGCGTCATGGACATCTTGGGGAAGTTGTAGGTGAAGTTCGTGCCTGCGTTGGCAATGCTGTTTGTGCTGATGTCTTTGGTTGCAGCGGGGCCGTTGGTGCGCGCGGCTTCGTCGTTGACGATGCCGTAGGAGCGGAGCGTGGCGGCGGCAGCGGGCGTGAATCCCGTGAGCGAGAACTGCGCGTTGAGATTTGTGATCATGGATTTGTTGACCACGAACAACGACACCGAGCCGTTGGCGCGACGCGCGGCGAAGGCGGAGAGATAGCTGTAATCGCTCGTGGGGCTAAGGATTTTATCGTCCGGGCGCGCGAACCATTGCATCAATTTCGCGGCGTAGAATGTGGGATGACGCGTGTTCAATCCGTTGATCATTCCGAGATCGCCATAGGTGCGCCAGCCGTAGATGGAGGGATCAAAAAACCCGCCAGTGTCTGTGCCGTTGCGAAGATCCCACCAGACAAACCCTTTGAACTCGGTCTTGAGCAATTGCCCGAAGCTGTCTGCGTAATAAAGTCCGTTGACGAGGCTGGTGGATTGGCGACCTTGCGCGCCAGCGTCGCTGTTGTTTTCGGTGACGACGAGTTCCACGTTTGTTCCGTTCGTGCCGAAATAATCCGTGAGTTGCTGGCGGAGGTTGGCCGCATCTGTCGCCCAGTTTCCGGTGGATTGAAGCAAGGAGAGATCGTTGTCTGATGAGCCAGCGGGATTGGCAGCATCTGTGTATTCAGGATAAACGTGATGAATCAGGAAGTCGGGTGTGACGTTCATGTTCTTGAGCGTGGTAAGCATGATGGGCGTCCAACCGTAATTGGTTTGTGCGGTGCGGGCGTTGTATGCCGGATGCATTCCATTGAATTGATTCGAGTAACTGCCTTCGCCGGGAACGGAGACGACGCCGATCTTGATGGTGGGATCAGCGGCTTTCATCTGCGCGATGTAGTTGGAAGCGCGCACGGCGTAGGTGTAGGGATCGTGATGGAACGCGTTCGTGTCCGTCTCCCACGAGCCGTAACATTCGTTGCCGATCTCCCAATACTTGTAGCCGAGATTGTTGGTGATGTTGGCGTGACGCACCCAACCCGCAGCTTCCTGTGCCGTGCCGCTGCCGTAGTTGACCACGATGAATGCCTGCACGCCTGCATTGGTGGAAACGCGAACCATGTCTGCGAACGACCCCGCCCATTCCCAAGTGTTGGTGAGAGTTTTGTTCGAGCCCCAATGATATTCGTCCGAGAGCGAGCCGCCCGGCATGCGGACAACAGTCGTGCCCATTTCCTGCAACAACGCCGTGGTGGTGGTGTGATTTGGCGGATCGAAAAACGTGTCCCACATGGCGAGGTTCACGCCGAAGTGACGCGTGTCCACGGTGCGAACGGATTGCGTGGTGTTGAGACTGATGTTGACGAGCGCGGGCGGCGGGTTCGCGTTGAACACGATGTCATCAAGGTAAAACGTGTTGGTTGTGCCGTCGCTCCGTAATTGGAAAGTGAGGTGATGGAAGTTCGGTTTGTTGGCGATGCCGAGTGTGGCGAGCGGGATGGTGTATTGCTGCCAGGTATTGACGGGCAATGTGCCGGGCACAGTGTAGGCCGCCGGAGTGGTGGTGCCGTATTCGCCGTAAATCTGGATGCGTTGACCGCCCGTGCCGCCGTTGGCCCAGAAGGAAACGCTCGCATACCCTGCCGTGTCGAAGTCCGCATGGTGAAAGGCGATGCCTTCCCAGAAATTGGCCGAGGCGCGGATAGATCTCGTGCCCGCGTGTACAGGTGAGGCGTTGTTCAAATCACGCGGCGCCCAACTCCAATCTTGAAACGCGTTGGTGAGACTGTCGTAATAAACGGACAGGGAAGATTGGGCGGAGGCTGTGGCGGAAGCCAACGCGACGACGAGGATGGAGCAGATCAGTGTTTGGCGAACGCACAATTTGTAGAGGAACATGGTGTTTATTTACGACAAAGGGTGGCGTTTAGCAAACGCCACCCTCAATGATGACGGAGAAAATTAACGTAGTGCCGAACTTCTGGCTGCAAGCCACTCGGTGTCCACATTGTTTGGGCTAGTTTGAATTGAGAGTGCTGATCCGAGCGGGGGCGTCGTGCGAGAATCTTTCCATTTGTGAATCTCGGAATGGCCATCGCAAAAGGTAACTCCACCAGCACCGTTGTGATAGCTCGCCGGATAATCTACCAAATATCCCGGTATCGCAGGTGTGGCCATGGATGAGTCATTGATGCTGTCCGGATGTTCATCCATCACCAACCACAAATCCGATGGCCCTGGCCGCGTGATGTCGGATATTTTGCCGTAAGTTCGCCAGGTTGTCTGGGAAGAGTTATAAGATGAACCCGGCAGCCAACCTCCTGGCACAGCCTTCGAGCCTCGTTTTGCTCCACCGACCGGGACAAAGCCATTCTCAGGATAGCACCACTGAGTGCCAACGGCTGAGTTCATGGACATGCTGCGGACACGTTTGGATTTGTCTGCGGTGCATTTGTACAATTCAGTTGTTTTCAGATAAGTGTAGAGCTGGGAAATTTGAGTGTCTTTTAATGAAACCGTATTGACGATGTCTCCCGTGATCATTGAGCCGGGCGCCCAATTGGCGCGAGCTTCAGCGGGTGATATGCTTGTAATCAAAGTCGTCCAGGGGAAATCATTTCCAGGAAGATAATCATTATTATCTCCAGCATAAAACTGCCAACCCAAAGCAAGCTGACGGTTGTTGTTCAGACAATGAATGCCTTGAGCCTTTGCTTTCGCTTTCGCCAACGCAGGCAGAAGCATCGCCGCCAGAATGGCGATGATGGCGATGACCACCAACAGTTCAATGAGAGTGAATGCGTTGCGTCGTAAGGTGTGTGTGTTGGGTTGTTGTTTCATAGGGCGATTTCTAAATCAAAATACCAGTTTAGACGCCATTCGCACGTCGTCTAAATCTATTACAAGTGTCGGCTTGGAGGGTGCGGGCATTTTCTCGCACCAGACTTGGATCGTTAAAACAAATTATTAATAACCGGACGAAAAGAAAAGCGCCGACCTGTTACGGCCGGCGCTTTTTGAATCAAGTCAGATCACGGAACCAATGTTGGACTGCCAGTGTTGGCGGTCTTGCTCGGATCGGTCACGTCAGAGGCAGTGAGTGTGAATGTGCCGCTGCTGCCAAACGTAACGGTTCTGGTGAGTGTTCCACCTGCGAGTGCCGCGTCCGCAGGCAACGTTGCCGTGCCGTCAGTGCTGGTGAGGTTGACGGTGTCGGAGGAACTCACAACATTCCACACTGCATCAACAGCGCGGACAGTCATGTTGAAGGGTAATCCAGCCGTTTGTGGGTCAGGCGTTCCTGTTTTGCCAGACGGAGTGTTGGGGGCGGCTGTTTCACCGGGCATCAACACTTGCAGCTTGGTGAACGGGCGTTTGATGAGGCGGAAGTAACCGGAGTTCAAGCTGGCCAAACTTGCCGCAGGAACTTTGGCCCAGCGACCTGATCCATTCAGCAAAGTGCTGGCCGGGGTGTATCCCAACCAAGTCGGGTTGGTGAGCGTGGCCTTGTGCTCGGCGAAGAAGCCGGTGTCAGGCAACGTCCAAGAAAACCAATAAGCATCGGCGCTTGTCACAAAGATTTGGTTGATCGGAGCCGGATTCGCACCGTAGTTTTGGGATTGAAGGATCAGGAACGGCGTGCTTAATGAACCATCAGTCAAATTTTCGTTGAAAGCATTGAGCACATTGGCGGCTTGAAAGGAGGAGAACGTGACAGATTGTCCGACCAGAGAATCAATATTGTTCATGCCTGACACGAGGAATGCACTGACGCCAGTGTAAGGAACGACGAACATGCCAGAAGGCAGAGTCAAGTTGGTGCTGACTCCGCCGGGGGCGGTGAGAGTCACGCTGGTGTTGTTGGGGAAGGACAATGTCCATGTGCCGATTGCAGTCGGCGAGTTGAAGTTGTTCAACAACATTCCAGATGCATAGAGCTGTGAGTTTTGAGCAGGTTGATTGGTCTTCCACGAGAGTATTGTGCGGACTGTGCCGTTGTTGTTTCCCTGAATATGCAACCACAAGCAGTTCGTCGCTGACCAGTCAGGGTCGGCGTAGTTCATCGTGGTCGGATCATCAGGCGTGAGCGTGAGCGCAACTTGGAAGTTGGGTGAGTCCGCTCCGGGGAATTCGGCAATCGTGAATGAATAGCTAGCACCGGGATGGCCGATCCAATCAATGTCTTTGCCACCCGGCGCATTGAGATCGGTGCGGAGGTCTTGGCGGTTATAGTTCGGTGTAGCATCCGCGAATTGTTTCAATCCGGGTACAGCCTTACTCAAGCGAACGGTCGGGGGCGGCACTGCCGCAACGCGAGCGACCAACTTGATGTTGGCGATCCAGTAGTTAAAACTGCCAGTCGTGGTTGCGGGGTTGAACATCTTGAAGCCAGGTCCTTCAGAGAAAGTCGCACCCGCGATGTTTTGCGGAACGGTGGTGACAAGATGATGCCAAGCACCATCAAAGTTTGTGACTGAAGTCCCGGAGTTGTAGATCGTCCGAAGAACAATCGGTTGGGAATCAGCGTTGTTGTCTTTGTTGACGCCAAAATCAAAACCCTGAGAGGTAATCGGGGTCATGGTTGAGTTTGTGTCATACTTGAAGTCCATTTCAATAGACTCATACTGACCAAAATCAATCTTTGTACCGCCCCAGAAGTTGCCGTCTTGGCAGACATAGGTTGTGAAACTGCCTCCGCCGCTGCCATTCCAACCTTGGGTTTGATACATTGAACCGCTTGCTCCAGTAGGAGGCGGATTGGCTGAATCATAGACGATCGAAAAATTCGTGATCTGGCCTGCATTGATGTACCAGTTCTGCCAAACACCACCGCCGCCGGTGGACTGGCATTGGTTGCCGAAGCCGCTGCTCATGGTGGTGGCTCCCGTCGGCTGAAGCAGGATGTCACTCGCTGCGAGAATGGCGGAGGGTGTCAATGCGGAGGCAGCCAATGCACCGAGCATCGCGATTTTTAGTCGGTTTATTTTCATATTATTTTTAGGGCGGTTGTTTGGATTTTACTTATTGGCGCACATGCTTCCTGACAGGTGCGGGTTGATTACGGGATAACTCTACCAATACATCCTAGAAGCGCATGTCATCAAAAGTGGGGACAAGTTGGGAGATTACCACTTTATGCTGCGTGAATGTGAATGCGAGTCCTATGGGGTGAGTGGCGGAAAAATAGGGAGGAACGGTGGAATCGGAGCACACTCAATAATCTGCGCTGGTTGTCGCCAACCCAACCCTGGCTTGTAACAAAGCAGTATTTCAGGCGCGAACATCCAAGCGCTTTTTTATCAGCGAAGATTAGAGACGATCAGCGGTTCAAACCTCTAGGTTCGCCCTACCGCTCTACTGTCACCTTGCCATCTGGGTTCACGGTAATTTCTTTCGCTACGTTCGGGACGGCACTCGTCGTCATTTTGCCGCCGGGCCAGCGAATCCAAATTTGTGTGGGAACTTCCGCGCCGCATAAAATTTGGATCGCACTGTCCTGCGACCAGTAGCCCGAGCCGCCGTGGATTTCCCGCGCCGGGCCGGAGCGTTCGCCGAAGATCAATCGCATCGTCGCGCCCACGCCGTCGGGATTTCCAGTTGGCCCGATCAACCGCACGCACAAGCCGGGCTTTGCGCCGATGTTTTTGTAGAGCCTGGTTTCACCGGCGTTTTGCGCCACAACCAAATCCATGCGGCCATCCCCATTGAAATCACCCGCCGCAGAGCCACGTTGACCGCCATAAATAGAAATGCCGGAGTGCTGTCCACTGACCGCTTCAAGTTTGCCTCCACCAAGACCGCGCAAAAGCAATCCGCGTCCGGCATCGAGTCGTGGGTCTTCCGGGTACACCTGAGAAAAGTTCTGGCTCAAAAACACATCCTCATTCCCGTCGCCGTCAAAGTCGGCGACGTTGACGCCGAATGCCGGAGCGAGTTGCGCCTCGATGGGTAATTCCTCGGCTTGAAAATAATTCGTGCGATTAAAAAACACGGTTGAGGCCAGCGTGTTTGCCTGAATGTGGGTGAAGGGCTTTGGCAACGCTGCGAGAATCCTTTCCATCGTCGCCTCGCCGTATTCCTTGTGAGTGGCAAATGTTTTTACGAAAAACGGAAACTGTAGTCCCATCGCCTGTCGGTCGCGTCGCGGGACGACCGCCCGGAGCGCGGCATCGTAGGCGGTTTCAATCAGATCGTTGTCACCACGATCCATGCTATCGCTATAATACAATTGCGCCGGCTGATCCGGGCTGGCGGAGTAATCGCTATTCAGTCCCCAGTTGCTCGCGATGATGTCGAGTCGGCCATCGCCATCCAAATCGCCAGTCGTCACGCCACGCCACCATCCGGTGTGTTTGTCCAAACCAAATTTTTTCGTGGTCTCATGTAGTTGACCGCGTTCGTTTTTGAAAACCCGGATCGGACCCCACTCACACGCGAGTATCAATTCTGGAAAACCATCGCTGTCCAAATCACTCCACACCGCGCCGCTCACGAGCCCGACTTTCTCTAGCACGCGGCTGTTCTCAGCATCAAGTTGCAGTTGCCCGCCGACGTTGCGAAAAATCTTTGAGTCCGTGGATTCAGGGTAGCGTCCAGCAATCACGCGTCCACCCACGAACACGTCGAGATCACCGTCACCGTCAATGTCGGCCACCGTGATCGGCCCCGTGCTAGCGGTGGTTGCGGGCAGTTGACCCACCGAGTTTATTCTCCCCGCGTCGCGCGAGCAGACGATGGCAGACAACTGATTGCTGACTGCCTCGTAGTTGGCCTGACCGATTAGCAGTGCGCGTTTCCCGTCCGGTTGAACCCAACCCGCGATACCTGTGAGATCATCCGCGCTGGTGAAGGTTGATTGCGCGCGAATAAAGTTACCGCTGCCATCCGGCGAAAAGGTTTCAAGCCTGCCGCCACGACCAGAGCCGATGACGAGTGCTTCGTGACCGCTGCCATCGAGTTTGGCCCACGCCACGCCGGGGCCGTCCTGACTGAGTTGGCGCGGCAGGAGCGGCTGGCGTTCGTAATCGTTGAAAAACTCCTCGTGATGTTGGTGGGCGATGAGCGAACTGACATCCTCGAACAGCGGTTGAACTTTTTCCACCGGTTCGTTCCGCGTCGAAGCAATTGCGCCCGCTTCGTCAATTTCGTATTCGCGATCAGGTTTGACGTTCTGAATCGTGCTGACCTTTCCGTTACGCCAAGTGATCTCAAGCGTCATGTTCGTGCTGTTGCCAGCGGCGAAAACACGCAATGGATCAGCACCCGAAAGATAATAGCCGCCGCTGATAACCTCGGCACTCTGCATGGGAAGCGCGCCGTTGAGCAGTTTGATTTTCGCGCCGATGCCCTGAGTGTTGGGCGCAAGTCCCTTCACACGCACGGCCATGCGCGGCGCGGTGGTGATGTTATGCCGATAGATTTCTGCGGGGCCGCGAAACGCATTCACGACAAAATCCAGATTGCCGCTGCCATTCAAATCACCCAGCGCAATCCCAGTGCGAATGGCAGGCGCGCTCAATCCCCACTGCGGCCCAACTTCGTTGAACTTCGATCCGCCGAGATTTCGGTAACCAACGATCGGTGGCGCGAGCGGATTCTCCAGAGAGTAGATCGCAAAATTGCCATCAGTGATCAATTCCTGCCGCGTCCGCTTCACCGGCTTTCCATCAAACCCAAGTTTGGGCGGCAGCAAACGACCCGTGCGCTGAAGACCGCTGTACCGTTCGATCATGTCGCGGTCTTGGATGTCGCGATGAAATCCGGTGATTACCAGAATGTCGTCCCAGCCGTCCAAGTCCACGTCCATAAAAACGGGTTGCCACGCCCACTCCGAACCCGCGATGCCAGCGTAGCCCGCAATCTCCGCGAACGTTCCATCGCCGCGATTATGGAAAAAAGTATTGCGAACAACCTGCGGCCGATCATTCGTTTCGCCAGCGGGAATCAAGTCTGCGTTCAGTCCGGGTTTCTGACGTTTCCTCCAACTCCAGTCGCGGCTCAACATGTCCACGACCATGAAATCTACATTGCCGTCGCGATCAACATCGGAGAAATCCACACCCATTGAACTCGCGCTCGTGTGGCGCAACGCTTGATCTGACGCGGCGCGGAAATGCCCGCTGCCATCGTTGATCCAGAAACGATCTGGCGACCAGAAATCATTACAGACATACAGGTCGGGTGCGCCGTCGCCGTTGACATCGTGAAACATCGCGCCCAAACCCCAGTCGCGCGGCGCGTCGGTGAGCGGCTTGCCTTTCTCGTCGAGGAACGCGCCGTTCGTCCACGAGAGCGGAGTGAACGTTCCCTTGCCGTCGTTCAAATAAAACTGGTCTGGATCGCCGTATTCGAGAACGACGCCGTGAGTGGAAAGGGTCAGTTGAGTGCGGAGCGAATCAGGGATGGAAATTTTTCCGTCAACCATCTGCACCGAAATATCGGCGCGGTCACGCAGGCTTAACTTGCGGCGATTGGCGACATACACATCCAGCGTGCCGTTTCCATCCACATCCGCGAGCGCGAGACTCGACGCCCCGTAATCCGAGAGCAGACCGGCGCCGCGACTGACATTGGCGAATGTGCCGTCGTGTTTGTTGCTGAAGACAAGCACGCCATTGCCCGTGGTGGTGATGAGAAGATCAAGCCAGCGGTCGCCATTGATGTCTGCAAAGACTGCACCACGACAAATCAAGTTCGTGCAAACAATGCCGGACGTTGCCGTGATGTTTTTGAATTTGTAGCCGCCTAGGTTTTTGTAGAGGACGCAATTTCCATTCAGTTCCGCGAAGAAAATATCTGGCAGCCCATCGTTATCAACATCTCCAACCGCCACGCCCGATCCATCAGCCAACATGCGATTCTTGGCGATCTCAAAATCACTTGTCTGGTTGGTGAAATAAATCCCCGTCTGCTCCGGCGTCAGACGGATGAAGCCAGCTTTCTCGCCGGACGATTTGGGAAGATCAGCCCAGCGAAAACCATTCTCTTCGTGCCATTGAAGCTGACTGGCAACTATCATTGCCTTGGACAACCCCAGCATAACGACGACAAAACCAAAGATGCGCCAAAAGTTTTTCATCGGAAACAATTCGGCCCGCCGGGTCGTTGCATGTTTGAAAGCATAAAAGATGTGCGCGGAAATTATAGGATTCGCAAGTGAACACAAGCTAGTGAGAGAACGGAGGGTGGTTTGTTTTGAAAAAAGAAGAAACTTGGAACGCAGAAGAGAACAATATTTCCCCACTCCATGCTTTTCTAACTCCCAAATTACACCACTACCAAAGATCACGGTAAAGCCGTGGCGTGTTCGGTGAGCCAGCGCACGTCTTTGGATACGCCGGGCAATAGAGTTGCGGCAACTCTTATTGGCACACGCTTAACGGGTATTCTCGTGGATCGCTCTACCCACTTGTGCCGCTCCACATGACCATCCATAAAACTTAAACACGCGCCAATATTATGACGTGCGCTGGGAATATTGATCCAGCGATCATACGTTCCAGCGTTCCTTGGGACGTTTGAGAACACCGCATCCGAAATATTGTCTTCATGGACATCAATCAGACACCATGCATCGGATGGAGAAATGCCGTTGATGGTGGAAAATTTATCGAACATTCTTCCGCTTCCGAGCGGCCCCAGTTGATTGGCATGCGTTCCAAAGTAATCATTCGCGTCATAGCTGCGCACGCGATCAAGCCTTTGCCCGCTCAATTCAATGTAGCTTCTATCCGATGGGCAACGGTAGATGGAAGCGTTCTTATTGTACGGGCCAATGCTCCCGAGCGCTGATGCTTCTAGCATTGAACGATTGGCTACCGTGTAAAAGGCAGCAGCCTCGGGCAATACGGTTTCATAAGTCATGTAACCAGTAGCCCAGACAAGATCGTTAGGGCTACCACCCCAGTTATCATTTCCGGGCAGGGAATCGGAATGATCTACACCGTACAGTTGCCAGCTTATCTGAAGTTGTTTGAGATTGCTTAAACATTGCGTAGTCCGGGCTTTATCTTTTGCTTTGCTCAGGGCGGGAAGTAAAAGAGCCGCTAGGATTGCAATGATCGCTATTACTACAAGTAACTCAATTAAAGTGAAGCCGGATTTGCGCGGGATTTTCATAATGCGAAAGGGGATTAAGGTAGAGGAACCCCAACCCCCACTTATGAATTATGGCAGCGGAGTGAGCAAGAATGCGCGCTGGGAGCCGTTCTTCAGCCCGTAGCCCACGATTTTCCCGGATGAGTTGATTGCTGTAGCAAATTGCAAAACCCAGGTTGACCGGTCTGCAACCGGGATTTTTAGATTCAAGTCTGTAGCTGCGGGAGATTGAAAATTTTCCCAGAGAACAGCCTTGTATCCGGTGCTGCTACGACTCCAACCAACAGACAATCCTGCGTCATTTAGCCCCAATGCCATTGAGGATAACCCAGACCCGGAACCACCCGCTAATATCCCCAATGTACTCCATCCTTTATTTTTAACTGAATTGCCGTCTTTGTAGGAAGCTCGCTGCTCGGTCGCGGAAAATGCGCAGTAACCGACGACTTCAGAGAGACTGTTGATTGCGCGCGCCCCGCTCGAACTCGTTTCACTAGCTAGTATATTTCCAAGGTCATCCGAACTGATTACCGGGAGAGGTGCTGTTCCAGTTCTCGTTCGGAATGCGTGTGATGCAGTTGTGGTTGCACTAACACCCGGTAAGTCAAACTGCGACTCACCAACGACGCGATGAGCAGCAGCACTGGAACTTAGTGCCCAAGCAAAACTAGAAAAAGTTTGCTGTGCACTTAAAGCCCCAAGAAAGGTAAAAGTCCCACTTTGATCCCACCTGATTGCCCGGAAAGTATTGAATGAAGAGTTCATGGCTGAACCAACGATCCATCCTGCATCATTGATGGCACGCGGGCCGGTATTGAGCGGCGCGGTGGCTGGTGTTTGTAATTGCACAGTGTCCGTCTCGTTCCAAAGATAATAGTAACTTGACCATTGGTTGTTGAGAAAAGATGACCCGCTGCCTACAACCCAACCACTGTCATTGATGGCTTGGCCAAT
>JAYUAV010000301.1:0-4418 GCA_043741175.1 Verrucomicrobiota bacterium | reverse complement strand
TTGGCAACGAGAAGCTTGCGACCGTTTGTATGCAGTGTCCGGGCGACCCAGACAGTGAGCGCGATGCTGATGGCGAGGTAGATGAGGTAGGCGGTGATGATCCAGTTCATATTCAGATTCCTTTCTTTGTTTCCGTGTTTTCTGTCCTGACAGAACTAGAGTAATCCATGTAGCAAACGGTGCAAGAGATTTTTTGAGGCAGTGAATCTGCCGACTGCCCGCCGGATGCCGCAGCGGGTACTGCTCGTCAAACAACAATAAGCGGCAGGACATACCGAGAAGGAGACTGTCCAACGGGATGAGTTAGAAGTTGTCACAGGGCGACAACCCGGCCCCGCGCATGGGAGGGTGTGATTAACTTCCTGCGGAAAAAAATTACCGTGTTTCAGATCGAAATGAGCAGCGGGTCGATCAACTTTGGACGGAAGATGGGGAAATTTATGCTCTCAATATCGAGAGTTACTCGTCAGCAGGTGAACATTAGGACATTGAAGTTGTCAGCGATAACTCATCCTTCCGCGCGCATCCGTTTGAGGCAATGCGTCAGGTACGGCAAGAGTTGCTTCTTACGTGAGACGACTTCGCGCAACTCGAAAATGCCCGGTTCGAGCTTGGGATAATCTATCTGCAAAAGAAAACCCTCATCGCCCGCGACAACGAGCAGTGAGTTTTGCGTCGTAACGTCCGTGACGAGCAGCGCAGAGAACTGATACTTGCCTCGATCACAATACTTCGTCAGTGCCACAAGCAATTCCTCTTTGCGCTTCCAGAATTGATCAAAGCCGATCTCCTCGATCTGCGCCACGCTGAATGTCTCACGGCCTTCGATGTATTCTTTGCAATCGGTGGTGATGGCTTTGGGCGCGGTCTTGAGCGTGAGCAGTGAGCCGGAGGCAAACAACTTCTCCGTGAACTCACGCGCGTTCACGTCGGCGATCTTCTCCAGCTTCCTCAAAATCTCGGCGTCGCGCGCGGTCGTCGTCGGCGATGTGAGATTCAACGTGTCGGAAACCAATCCCGCGAGCAGCAGTCCCGCGATGGGTTTGGGCAATTCCACATCATGCCGGAAGAAACAATCCGCCACGATGGTGCTGGTTGAGCCGACGGGTTCGTTGCGGAAAAGGATTGGTTGATGCGTGGTCAACGCGCCGATGCGGTGATGGTCAATGATCTCAATGATCTCGACTTCGTCCGCGCCCTGCACGGCTTGCGAGAGTTCGTTGTGATCCACGAGAATCAATTTGCGCGTGACGGTCTTGAGAAAATCCGTCTTGGAAAGAATGCCCACGGTCTGCCCTTCCTGATCAAGCACGGGGAAAATCTGGTGGCCGGAACTCGTGGCCTCGTCGCGCACGGCGGCGAGCGGCGCGTGTTCGCGGAAACAGACAAACTCCTCGTTCAACACATGGCGCACCGCCACAGCAGCGCGACAGAGCGAGGCGGTGGTGGCCGTGTCATGCGGCGACATGATGAGGCTGACATTCTTTTTCATCGCGGCGTCGAGGGTCTTGGCTTCGACCTTCAATCCACCCGTGACCACGAGCGCGCGCACGCCTTCACGGATGGCAAGGTTCTGAATATCCCAGCGGTCGCCAACGACGATGACAAGTTTCTCGCGATCAAATGTGTCGAGCCGTTGCGCGAAGGATTCAAGACTCATCGCACCGATCATCAACGTGAGGTCTTCTTCGTCATCGGGCTTTTGCGCGACGAGAATTTCACCATTCAACGTGCGCGTCAGATTCGTGAGCGATGACAACACGCGCCGCGAATCCACGAGGCGGTTCGCTGTGGGGAAAAGAAATTTGCTGAGTTTGAACAGCGAGAGCAGTCCGCAGCAGCGTTTGCTCGCGTCCAGCACGGGCATGATGCGGATGCCGCGTTCGTCCATCAAACCGAGCGCGTCGGCGGCGGTGGCGTCCGGCGTGACACTCATGATGCGAGATTGCATCACGTCGCGAACCTTGGGCGAGACATCCGCAACGAACTTGGGCGCGGGCACGCCAAAGGTGTTGAGAACGAAATCAATCCGGTCGTTCGTGTCACCACAGCGCGCGGCCACGGCTTCGGGCATGCCGGTACGACGTTTGAATTCTGCGTAACCCACAGCGGAGCAGATGGCGTCCGTGTCAGGATTTCGATGACCGATAACGAGGATTTCACTCATGCAAAGGACGCGCAGCTTAGGGACACGGAGCAGCAGCGGCAAGGAAAACGGAAGTTGGAGAATAGATCAATCTCGCGAGAACGTTGCTCCGACCTTGCACGGGTCTCGGCGTTGTCGCAGCGCGGCAACCGCTACCTTTCCCAGTCAACACAGTCGCTTCCTCGGCATGCGTCAGCCCTGTCCGAAAAAAGTGTCGTATTGACCCCGCGATTCAAATCAGCTAATAAATTATCACCCTATGGGTTCACTGAAAAAGCGCCGTAAGGCCAAAATCAATAAACACAAACGGCGCAAGAAGCTGCGTCTGAATCGCCACAAGAAGCGTACTTGGCAGAAGTAAGCCGCGCTCCCGATTCTTTACACCCACGCCGGCGGTTCGTTCAACGGGCCGCCGTGCGTGTTTTTTTTACTGCTGGCATGAAGCGGATCATTCCCCTGCACTTCGCCTCAACACTGGCGATCTCTCTGGCTTGTCTGCTCCTCACTTCATGTGCGACAACGCAATCTCCCAAGATTTCTTTCGATTTCACCGCAACGCCTGACCCCGCAAAAACTCACCAGCTTCAAGCTCTCGCCGAATCTCACGCACACTTCGCTGCGGCAATCATTCACGAGGTCAACGAAGAATCTGCCGCAGCGTACAACGAATTTTTCCTTGCTGCCAAACTGAACCCGACCGATACCGACCTGCTCGCCGAAGTTTCCAATCGCCTCATCGAAGGGCGTCAGTTCGACCGTGCGTTGCAGGTATTGAGGTGGGCGGCGGAATTGCCCAACGCAGACGACATGCTGTTCGTGCGACTCGGCTTCGTCTATTCCCAACTCGGCGACAACGCGAAGGCCATCGAAGCCAATCGCGAAGCCATTCGTCGAATGCCCAAGATGCTCGCGCTCCGACAAAATCTTTTCCTCAATCACATCTCTGCCAAGCAACCCGAAGCTGCGCTCGCCGTCCTGAACGAAGCCGCCGCCGAGCCGGACACGGATGCGGAGTTCCTCTCGAACCTCGCGGAGCTTTATGCGAATCTTGGCAGACAGTTTCCAGAACAACGGCTCGCCGCGGGTGGAAAAGCCCTTGAAGTATTGAACCGCGCCTCGACTCGATCTCCCCTGCCCGTCCCCGTTCAACTCAAGCTCGGCGATGGCTTCAATCTTCTCGGCGATAAAAACAACGCGGTGAAAATGTATCTGGAAGTTCTGGATCACGCGTCGCCCACTTCGCCGCTGCAAGAAATTTTACGCTCAAAGCTCGTGGATATTTTCCTGCGCGGCAGCGATCACGCCCGCGCAGTTGATCAGATCAAAGCCATCCTGCGCGACAATCCCAAGAACGCTGCGGCGCATTATTTTCTCGGTAGCATCGCGTTCGATCAGAAACGCTGGGACGCAGCGGCTGAAAGTTTTGCCAAGGCCATCGAAGTCAATCCCGCCATCGAGCAAGCCCACTATGATCTCGCCAGTGCGCACATCGCCGCAGGACGCGGCGGCGATGCGTTAAAAGTGTTGGACGAAGCGCGCAAGCGTTTTGCAGAAAACTTCCCTCTGGAATTTTTGACCGGGCTAGCCTGTCACGAGCAGAAGCAGCACGAAAAGGCACTCAGCCATTTCGCTGCTGCGGAACGTATAGCGCTCGCCGGTGAAACGAACCGTCTGAACGCAGGCTTCTATTTTCAAATGGGCGCGGCCAGCGAACGCGCCGGGAAGTTTACCGACGCAGAAAAGCATTTTGAACGCTCCATCGCCCTCACTCCCAAAAACGTCGAGGCGATGAATTATCTCGGCTACATGTGGGCCGAGCGTGGGGAAAATTTGACGCGAGCCTACGACTTGATCGAAGCGGCCTTGAAGCTAGAGCCAGACAACGATGCGTTCCTCGACAGCATGGGCTGGGTGATGTTCAAGCTCGGTGATTTCAACGGTGCGACGGAGTATCTGCTCAAGGCGATTGCGAAGCTGGAGAAGCCCGACGCCACCGTCTATGACCATCTCGGCGATGCTTACGCCGCCGCGAAAGCATTGGACAAAGCCCGTGATGCTTGGGCAAAGTCCGTATCCATTGAACCCAACGAAGCCGTTCAAATGAAACTGGACGCCGCGACCAAAGAATTGAGCCGATGAATCATCGCTTTGAAAAACATTACACACGCGAAGAGGCTGAATCCTTGCTGCCGCAGGTGCGAACATGGCTGGCGCGCTTGAACGAAATGCGTTCCGCCCTCGAACGCGCGGACAAACGCCTCACGTCTCTCAG
>JAYUAV010000300.1:0-6067 GCA_043741175.1 Verrucomicrobiota bacterium | reverse complement strand
GTGAAGCTGTCGGAGGAAGTCGCGCTGCCGTTGTGCGTGTAAAGAATTTTTCCGTCCGGCTTCACTACGGCACTTCCGTTGGCAGGCGAAGTCACAATCTGTACGGTGGTGGGAACAATGGCCGGGCCAAAATCGTTGGCGAGAACAGAGATTAACGCCTTCGCGCCGGGGTTCAAAGTCGCCGCGTCCGCCACCGTTGTCGTGGCGAGCGAGTCCGGGCCGTTCACATAATTTGCCACGATCACGTTGGTGCCGAGCGCCACGTCGTAAATGCGGAATTCATCAATCGTTCCGCTGAAGTAAGGATCAGGCCAGACGGATTTGCCAAGCCAGTTGTTGACGGTTGAACCCATTGCCGCCGGAGTGAGCGTCATGTTTGAGTTCACGCCCACTTGCACACCGTTTACATACAATCGCGCGATATTGCTGGGGTCATCAAGCGTCCAGACGATGTGAGATTTCGCGCCGACTGCGGGACGATTGCCCGCCCATTCGCAGAGTTGTTCGCCAGCACCTACGGTGATGGCAGCGCGCAGATTGCCGGCGCCGCTGGGCAGGGAGAGGAACATGTATTGCGTGCCCGTGCCCTGCAAATCTTCACCCGCGTTGTTGTTGCCGAAATCGAAGATACGCCCCCAGCCCCCGCTGCCGTTGTCCGTGGCCCAAGTTTCAATCGTGATCGAAGTGTAGCCTGTGACAAGATTGTTGGGAAGATTCACATACGCCGTCGCACCGTTGAACAACACATTGTTCGTCGTGATCGTGGCGCCGCCTTCCAATGTTCCATGCGCCGTTCCGACATAGTCCGAAGCGTCAGTCGCGAACGTGTAGCGATGTTTCAGGTTGACTGTGAGCGGGTCAACGACCGTCACGAGGTTGCTGGAAATTTTGCTCTGATAACTGGCGGTGATCCAAGCCGAGCCTAATAAATTGGCCGTAAGGACGCCGCTCGCAGAAACGGAAACAACACCCGTGGCACTCGATGAATACATGGACGTCGCAGTGACATCGCTGAAGATTCCGGAGCCGTAATTCGCTGTCACCGTCACCTGACTCGATGCACCAAGAGACATCGTAGCATTGGCGGTCAACGAAATGGACT
Source organism: Verrucomicrobiota bacterium (assembly GCA_043741175.1). Lineage (GTDB taxonomy): Bacteria > Verrucomicrobiota > Verrucomicrobiia > Limisphaerales > JADLHS01 > JADLHS01. The sequence continues at coordinate 4,965 of JAYUAV010000300.1, read as the reverse complement.
GAGCGACAGCCGTGACGATTTCACTGTCCGTGGATGAGTTCGCGAGATTATAGACGGTGGATGCACCGCTGCCCGAATAGGAATAGGCCGTAGCATAATAACGGACGCCGGGAGTGAGGTTGGTGATCGTCACGCTCGTGCCTGCGCCGACGTACACGACGTAGTTGGTATTGCCGAGATTCCCGCCGCTACCGAAGACGGAACTCGCGGAATAAACAACGCCGTTGGTTGGCTGACCGACGGGAGCTTGATTCGGACTCATGACCACGAGTGAACCCGCACTGCCCACGCCATTACTCCATCCGATGGTAAGACGGTTGGCTGTGTTGGTGACCACATCCACGGAGAATGCCTGCGCTGGCGGAATCACAACCGTGTCGGGTCCGTTGGTGCGGCTGACGAAAATTTCCGTCAGACTCATTGCGTGAGAGTAAATGCGAACTTCATTGTAATCCGCGCTGGCAATGTTATCGCCCGTGAACTGCGAACGCCCCAGCCACATCGCCGCGTTGTTCACGTTCGTGATACTGCGCGCTCCGGTATCCACGCTGCCTGCGAGAACACCGTCGCGATACCACGCCGCCAGACCACCACCGCTCGCCCCGCCGGTTTTGCTCCAGATCGCAACGTAGTGATACTGATTGCTCACAGTCGTCGCGAGTCCTGTGTCCACCCGCCACGCTGGTGCGGGATCGTGTTCCATACGCTGCTGCGCCAAAGAAGTGCCGCGACAGAACGAGAGATAGTAGTCATTCACCGCACCTGCACCGGTGCCGGGACCGAAATCAAAAATGCGCGACCAGTTTTGCGCTGCGCGCGGTGTGGCCCAAACTTCCATCGTCACATTGGTCAGGCTGCTGACCATGCCCGCTGGCATCTGCATGAAATCTCCTTGCGCCCAAGTCCCACCAGCCAGCCGCACGAAACCAGAGCCGCGCGAGTAATCTGTATTCGTGCCATTCACCACAATCCAGCCATTGGCCGCGCCAACAGAATCAATCAGGTTCGTGCCGCTCGCTTCACTGAAACTCCAGCGATGGCTGATGGCAGCTCTGGCGGAATCAAGAGTCGCCACCAATGCAACGAGGCAAACAACCAAGCGCGTAACAACAAGGCGATTCATGTGGCGACAGAGTAGCATAACATCAGCGTTTCAGGCGAAACAATTTCAGGTTGTTTGTCATCGAAACTGTGACGCTCCAGCGATCTGAGGCAAGCGTGGGGTTTGGCGTTACTGCCGACCACGAACCTGACGTGAGATTGGTGGATGCCTCGGCATTGAACCCGACAGCCCACGATGGCCATGAGAGGGTGACGGTCGTTGGATTGTTTGTTTGTACCAACGTCACAGGCAACGCGAGAGCGTTCGGACCGAACTGATAATTGACGGCGATCTCCTCCGGCGTGAGCCGACCGTCGTAGATGCGTATCTCGTCAATCGTTGCATTGAGCCAACCGTCTGCGCTGTAAAGCGAGCGACCGATGAACGACCACGCAGTGCTGACGGACGTGAGCGCGGGCCAAGTGTTCGTGACCCACGCTGGTGGCCCAGAAGGAAACACTCGCTGGCTGCTGTTCCAAGTCCAAGTGCGAAGGTCGGTCGAGTATTTATAGGGAACTGCGAAGCCGGTGTAAAAGATGTAGTAACGACTACCATCCTTGATCATCGTGCCCGGATCATGCGCGAAGTAATCGCCGTAGATCGGCATCTGTGCGTGAGAAGTGAGAACGCACATCAACGACAACAGAGCGAGAGCAACGGCTCGTCGCGTTAGCTTCATCAGGCGTATCATTTTATGTTCCTACTTTCACCGAAGTGAATCGCTCCCACAAAAATCATCTCGGGTGAGGATCGTCTTGGTCACTCTCATTAGGTCGTTTCTAATCGCTTACACAGAACGAGGCGGCGGACTCTATCCGCCGCCTCGCATGTATGACTTAATCCCCGCCCGATTACGGAGCGACCAAACGGAAGAACACGTTGGTCAGGTTCGGATTGATCGTGATGTTCACGTTGGTGAGCCGGACAGCGCGAACCACGATGCGGGCGACACCCGTGAGTTGTTGTACAAATTAAAACTTTACTCTTACTGCTTGGAATTACTTCTGGGTTGTGTGGCTAACTGTGGACGTTGTTTGGGTTTTGCGAACAACTTTTTACCACCAGAACCCCGGGGTGCCTCCATTGGCGCGCTGCTCCATATCTCGGAATTTGCGCCAAGCCACATGGCCGTCCTTGTATGCAATATGCCCACCGTCTGGTAGCGAACCTTTCAAGTGTGGGCTGAGATGTTTGAGGTACGTGCCAGCTGGATATTGAAATCCTCCCTGAACATCTGTGAAACTCCCTGCGAGTCCGGGATTCGCTGCTGTGCCTGCTTGTTTTTCACTGATATTCGCATCCGAGATCAGTGGCCGATCCGTGTTGGGCGGAGCAGGGAGCGACACAAAAATGCTGACCTTGATCGGTTCAGGCATCAGGGTCGAGTTTTGGTTGGTAGCCGTAATATTAAATCCAGCAGGATTACCGTTGGTACCAGTGAATGCCATCACATAACCGATGACTCTTGTAGTAGCATTGTCTCCAAAAAGATTCCACTGGCTAAAAGGAGCAGGATTTAGAAAGTTCACATTGTCACTAAAGCGCGGTGCCGTGCCGGGACAGTACAGTGTTTTCTTCTGAAGACCGTTCGCCAACATGACATCTGCCACAGTACTCGGAAGGTCCCATGCCCAGCCACCACCGCCAACTCCTGCAATTTGAGGTAATTTTTCTTTGTTATCCCCGGCATAGCTGATCGTCGCAATTGCAAACTGGTGCAGGTTGTTCAAACACTGGATCCGCCGCGCCTTCTCCTTCGCCTTGGCCAGCGCGGGCAACAACATCGCCGCCAAAATTGCGATGATCGCGATGACCACCAACAGCTCGATCAGAGTGAATGCCTTCGCGAAGCGCGGAATGGATTGAAGTTTGTTCGTGTTCAAAATCTTTTTCGGTTCAGTTCGTGTCATCAGGATGATCTTACTTTACCTTCTCCGCGAAGTCACCAACAACGCCAGTTTGCGAATAAGAACCTCCGTTTTGCGCCCTAGCCTGACGCGTTTGTTTGCCAAAAGATTTCCGATACGCCAACGGACTCGTGTGCTGCGCGGACCGGAAGTAGCGCGCGAAGTGTTGCACATCCTCAAAGCCGAGCGACTCCGCGATCTGACCCACCGGCAGCGTCGTCTCCACCAGCATTTTGCAAATCTGCTCCGTCCGCGCCTTGCGGATTTGATCGAGGATGGAAATCCCGATCTCGCTGCGAAAACGCCGTTCCAGCGCACGACGCGACAATCCCGCCATCTTCGCGACATCAATCACGCCGATCGCTTTACGCGAATTGTCCCGGATGAAACGCAACGCCTTGCCCAACGCCATGTCGGTCACGGCCACAACATCCGTGGAACGTCGCGTCGCGATGTGCGTGGCGTGAACATTTATTTTTTCCGTCGCGCGCTTCTCGCCCCGCATGAGTTGATGCAACGCTTCCGCCGCTTCAAATCCCGCACGCTCGAAATTGATCGCCACACTCGACATCGCCGGATTGGAAAGACCGCAAACGATCTCATCGTTGTCCGCGCCGATGACGCCTACGAGATCGGGCACGGCGAGTCCGGAGGACTTGCACGCCTCCATCACCTGCACGCCGCAATCGTCATTGCACGCCATCAACCCCACGGGTTTGGGAAGCGACTTCAACCACGTCACGAGTGCGTCACGTTCGCGAGCCCAATTACGTCCGCCAGCCGAAGAGATGTGGTGAGTGCGCGTTTCAAAACCAGCCTCGCTGATGCGGCGGACGAAACTTTCCTCCCGCACTAGCGACCACGAAGCCGATTCGTCGGGCCGACTGGAGGTGCCGACGAACGCAAAATGTTTGAAGCCGCACTGAATGAGATGCTCCGCTCCCATGTTACCGATGTGCGGGGAATCCGTCACCACGTTCACCACGCCGGAAATCTCCTTGCGCTTGTGCCCGACGACGACAGCAGGAATCTTGAGCGCAAGAACTTCATCCAACCGATCCCCATCGCGCATGATGATGCCATCCGCTTCCAAAGATTTCAGCACGGGCCACGCGCTCTCCAATCCGCCGGGCTCCCAGTAGAACGACCACGGCCCGTGATAGTGCGCGTAATCCGCCACACCATTGAGCAGCGCACGCCCCGAAGCGCGGGACGACTCGATCAACAAAACAATTTTTGGAATGCGTAACATGGATGCGATGGCAAATTATGACCTGATGCCAAAAAAAGCGACACGCCAAAAGAAAACATTTTGGGGGACAACCGGCCCCGGGCAGACCGGAGAAAATGTTTTCAAGTTCGCCATCGCTCCCCTGCTCCGCTAAACCATCCGCCGCATGGCTGACCGGTTGCCCATTTATGAAATCGAAAACGACATCATCGCCTCACTCAAGGCGACGAAGCGCCTCGTGCTGCAAGCACCCACCGGCTCCGGCAAGTCCACGCAAGTCCCGCAGATGCTGCTCAAACACGGCTTGCTCGGCAGCGGGCAATGTGTCGTGTTGCAGCCGCGCCGCCTCGCAGCCCGGATGCTCGCATCACGCGTCGCGCAGGAACTCAACGTGCAACTTGGTCGCGAGGTTGGTTATCAGGTGCGCTTCGAGAATTGCGTCAGTGCCGCCACCAAAATCAAATTCGAGACCGAAGGCATTCTGCTCCGCCAACTGATTCAGGACGATACGTTGCGCGGCATCTCTGCCGTAGTCTTTGATGAATTTCACGAGCGCCACCTCTACGGCGACATCACCCTCGCGCGTGCGCTGGACATCCAGGAGCAACACCGTCCCGACCTGCTCATCATCGTCATGTCCGCGACGTTGAATGCGGGTGAACTGGAGAATTATCTTTCCCACTCCGCACTTCGCACTCCGAATTCCGCACTTGGTTGCTCCGTCC
>JAYUAV010000299.1:0-4853 GCA_043741175.1 Verrucomicrobiota bacterium | reverse complement strand
TAGATGGAATCCACGAGCACGTATTTGAAACCGTGTCGCGCGAGCATCGGAATCATCTCCATGCAGAAACCCATCTCGGGCGGCCAGAAACCGTTGAAGTGATCGCGGCCCAGTTGCGAGCGACCGAGGCCTTTCCACCAATCCGTCTGCGCGTCCCAATCATCGGCGGGCGTGAGCGGATAGACCGGATGATACAAACCGCTGCCAACGTATTCGATGTTGGCGCAGCGAAAGCGGTGCATGAAGTCAGGGATGTCAACGACCTCGGCAAAAGTTTCGCGCACGCCGGGGTCTTCGAGTTGCTTGAGGAGCGTGCCGGAAAAACTCAGGTGCAATCGCGCCACGTCCCAGTACTGATCAAGCATCCGCGTGATGCGGTCGTAACACCAGAGGATCTGCTTGGCTTCCCACGGCTCGCTGCCGTTGTGCAACGACACCAGATTGCCGAGCGGTTGGTGCAGGTGCAGTCCGAGCGCGTGGAAGACTTCAGGCATGGTTTGAAGTGTTGGAGAAAGTTACGCTCGCCCTCACCCTAGCCCTCTCCCCCGGGGAGAGGGGATAGCCAGCGATGCGCTCGATGACTTGTGAGATTATGTCGCCAACCCAGCGTTTTGATTTTTCGAGAGACGGAAACAATTCTTCCTCTCCCCGAGGGAGAGGGCCGGGGTGAGGGGAAAGCGTGCGGGAAAATGTGCGGCGCAAACTCATGCCGACGGTTTGGTTACTGGTGATGTTTCCGCAGACTTCGTTGCCTTGGCCTTCTCCTTTGTTGGAGCTGCCACTGCGACCTCTTCCTTCTCCTCCGGCACGGGCGGCACGTACGGCTGCTCCGGCTTGAAGGCGGTGATGCTCATCGGCGGCAAGGTGAACTCCGCGGAGTAAGACTGGTTGTGCATGTCCTGATCATCCGCCAGCACGCTGCCGAAGTTGCCCACGTTGCTGCCGCCATAAACTGCGGCGTCAGTGTTCAACACCTCGAACCATCTGCCGGGACGCGGCAGGCCGATGCGATATTTGTGACGCGCCACGGGCGTGAGATTCAAGATGACGACGAGTTCACTCACGCGATCCGGTTCGCGGCGGATGTAGGACATGATGCTGTTGTGATTGTCAGAAGCATCAATCCACTCGAAGCCTTCGTTGTCAAAATCCGCCTGCCACAGGCCGGGTTCGGCGAGGTAAAGTTTGTTGAGATCGCTGACGAGTTGTTGCACGCCCTTGTGATACGGGCCGGCTTCGAGAAGTTTCCAATCCACTTCACTGTTTGCATTCCACTCGCCGCTCTGGCCGATCTCGCCGCCCATGAAGAGAAGTTTTTTGCCGGGAAACATCCATTGATAGCCGAGCAACACGCGCAAGTTCGCGAAGCGCCGCCAGTCATCGCCCGGCATCCGTTGCAAGAGCGAGCCTTTGCCGTGAACTACTTCATCGTGCGAGAGCGGCAGGATGAAATTCTCGTGATACTGGTAGAGCATCGCGAACGTGAGATCGTTCTGGTGATACTTGCGATGCACCGGGTCTTTTTTGAAATACTCGAGCGTGTCGTGCATCCAGCCCATGTTCCACTTCATCGAGAAACCCAGCCCGCCGACATAGGGTGGACGCGTGACCTGCGGCCATGCGGTGGATTCCTCGGCGATGGTCATCACGCCGGGAAATTCCGTGTGGACGAGATGATTGAACTGCCGGAAGAAATCAATCGCCTCCAAGTTCTCGCGCCCGCCGTACTTGTTAGGAATCCATTCGCCGTGCTTGCGCGAGTAATCCAGATACAGCATCGAAGCGACGGCGTCCACGCGCAGCCCATCAATGTGATAGCGCTCGCACCAGAACAGCGCATTTGCGATGAGGAAATTCACAACCTCGTGACGACCGTAGTTGAAGATGAGTGTGCCCCAATCCTGATGCGACCCTTTGCGCGGGTCTTCATGCTCGTAGAGTGCGGTACCATCGAACTTCGCCAGTGCCCAATCGTCACGCGGGAAATGCGCGGGCACCCAATCCACGATCACGCCGATGCCTGCATTGTGCAGTTCGTTGACGAGATATTGCAGATCCTCCGGTGTCCCATAACGGCTGGTCGGCGCGAAGAAGCCGGTGATCTGATAACCCCACGAAGGATAATACGCGTGTTCAGCCAGCGGCATGAACTCGACGTGAGTGAACCCCATCTGCTTCATGTATGCGACGAGCGGCGCGGCAAGTTCGCGATAGCCGAAGGACTCCGCCTTGGTTTTCTTGCGCCACGAACCGATGTGCAATTCGTAAATGCTCACCGGGGATTTCAGCGGATTGGTTTCCTTGCGCTTCTTCAACCAAGCCTGATCCGTCCACTTGAACTTTTTGTTGTTCCAAACGATGGACGCCTGCGCGGGCGGCACTTCCATGAAGTAACCGCACGGATCGGCCTTGAGCCGGATATGGTTGTTGCGGTCGCGCAGCTCGAATTTGTAATGCGCGCCTTCGCCGACGCCGGGAATGAAAATCTCCCACACGCCGGACATGCCGAGCGAGCGCATCTGATGAACATGGCCGTCCCAATTATTGAAATCACCCACCACGCTGATGCGTTGGGCGTTCGGAGCCCAGACGGCAAAGCTTGTTCCGGCCACGCCATCCACCGTGCGTAACTGCGCGCCGAGTTTGTCGTGCAAATTCCGCTCGTCGCCCTTGCCGAACAGATACAGATCCTCCTCGCTCAAGGTTGGCAGGAAGGAATAGGGATCACGGATCGTGCGGGTGTTGCCTTTGTCATCGGTGATGACGAGTTCGTATTTGAAGATCGGTGAGGCGACATCGGTTGAGCCTTCAAACAAACTGGGCTTGTGGATGCGGTGCAACTCGAACGCTGGATGAGTGCCTCCGCCCAGCGGACGCAACTCCACTTTCGCCGCATGAGGAATCATGGCGCGCGCGACCAGACCGGGCGCGTCGGCGCGGAGATGAAGACCAAGAATGGAGTGAGGCGCGCGATGCTTCAGCTCGGTGAGCTTTCGCAATTCTTCCTGCGGGAGAATCATGCGCGAAGATTGAACCGATGCAGGCGCGCTTGCAAAACAATTTCCTGCTTTGACAACGCCGCTGGAATATCATCTACTACGCCCGACGGAATATGAAGACTGCGACCATTAAAACTACGATGACGCCGATGAGTGGATATGTATCCACTTGGCAGCGTCATTCCTGTCTTTCTGGCATCGCGGGCGAGAATTAATAGACGAATTAATCAATTTTCCAAAAACCCCGCGATTGCCAGTCAATCGCGGGGTTTTTATTTGAACACATACGACCAATAACTTTCTGAGAAAGGAAATAGTGATGAACACGAGAAATAGCACAGTGCCGACGGAATTTGCGGAGAACACACGGTTCGCGCCGCCGATCGTCGCCACGACCACGCCTGCCGCGTTTCGCGGAGCGTTGGATACTGAACTGGATCGGTTGAAGGAAAAACTCCTTGCCACTGAACTGGCGCGCACCACGAATCTGGAAGCGAACGTCCTCTTGCGCCGCGCCGCAAACGACGCGGTGGCGTTGGTGTGGCTCACGCCATTCCCGCTGCTGCTGTTGCCTGCGCTCTTCGCCGAAAAGGCGCTAGCAGCACGGCGAGTGGCCGGGCGGCAGGCATTGATCCGCGAGCGGACGAGCGAACTGCTCGCGCTGGCGGAATAGCGCAAATCAATTTACGCCGAATGGCGTAGGGTTGGGTGGGGTTGGGCAGGAGCGCCGTGAAAACGGCGCTCCTGTTTTTTTTGGCAAGGAACAAAACGACAGTTCGACCACGGATGGAAAAAGACATAATTAGATTGTTGGATGAATGGATTATTGGATGCCGGAGCGCGCCATCCATGTATCCACCAATCCACTCATCCAGACTTTTGGCTTTGAACCACAAGTCCCACACCTAGACTGCGCGCGTGACGGTGCTTGAAGTCATCAAAAAAAGTTCCGAGTTCCTTGCCAAGAAAGGTGTGGACTCCCCGCGCTTGCAGACAGAACTGCTACTCGCCCACCTGCTCAAACTCCCGCGCATGAAGCTTTATCTGAACTTCGAGCGCACACTTTCACCCGCCGAACTCGATGCGCTCCGCGCCTTGGTGATACGTCGCGCCCAACGCGAACCGCTCCAACACATCATCGGCTCGACCTCGTTTTGCGGACTGGAAATGACCGTGAACAAACACGTCCTCATTCCACGCCCAGAGACCGAATTACTCGCAGAACTCGGCTGGCAATTCCTATCAACTATCAACCATCCACCATCAACCTGCTTGGACTTCGGCACTGGCAGTGGTTGCATCGCCATCGCCATCGCCGCCAAATGCCCGACGGCGCGGGTCGTGGCGGTGGATGTCTCGACGGATGCGATTGCCGTGGCAAAACAAAATGCGGCGAGCAACGGGGTGAGTGATCGCATCGAGTTCCGCTGCGGAGATGGGTTCGCAACTGTGAACGGCACGGACAAGTTTGATTTGATCGTGAGCAATCCGCCCTACATCGCGAGTGAAGAGATTGCCACGCTAGAACCCGAAGTTCGGGACTTTGATCCGCGCGGCGCATTAGACGGTGGAGCAGACGGCTTGAATTTTTACAGAAAGCTTGCGACTGAAGCTGGAACACTTCTGAAGCCTAGCGGCAAGATCATTATCGAATTTGGCGATGACCAAGCCAAAGAAATCAGCGACATCTTCATGGCAGAACACTGGACGGTGGAATCCGTTCACCAAGATTACACGAAGCGCGAGCGGATGCTTGTTGCGAGGCAGGGTTGAGAACAACACTGGAACAGTAACCGCGGATGACGCGGATAAAAAACGAATTCTCACCAGAGCCTCAGTTTTTGGAGTGCGGAG
>JAYUAV010000298.1:0-3360 GCA_043741175.1 Verrucomicrobiota bacterium | reverse complement strand
CGGGATCGGACAGTCAGGCGACGGCGCGCACGGAGTGACGCGCCCTAGCAGAGAATCACTTCTTCTTGAAATCAACCGGCGCGGCGGCGTTGAGCATATCCACGACGGATTGCGTCAGATCATTCTCGCCGCTGTTGAAGAGTAATAACTCGGTCTGATTTGACCCGCGCGCGGAACTGTCTATCACAAACGAATAGCCGCCGGACTTGGCCTTGGACTCAATGGCTTTTTTGATGTCCCCGACGAGTTTATCCATCATGCGCCCGGTCTTCTGTTTGAGATCAGCTTCGCTGCGAGCGAGCGTGTCCTTCAAAGCCGTCTCGCTGTCCTTGAGGTCTTTCATTTTGGGTTCGAGCGCGGCTTTGCGTTTCTTCCGCTCCTCGTCAGACACGCCTTGATCGTTAGATTCTTCGACAAGTTTTTTGGTCGCCGCGATCAACTTCTGATGCGCTTCATCCATCGTCTTCAATTCGCTCTTCAAATCCTTCTCTGTTTCAGCAATGGCCTGCTTGGCTTCGCCCGTCATGTAGTACTTCTTGAATATCTCACCGAGATCAACCGTGGCAACACGTCCCTGCGCCTGCGCTACGCCAGCGGTCAGCACGATGAGGGTTACGGTCAAAAATAATTTCCGAAACAATTTAGTCATGGACACAGGAAACCAGATTCAACCCTCCACGCCAATATCAAATTAGCCGCACCGCTCGTTTCTCGACAAGCGACAACTTCACTGGCTAGAGTATCGCCGATGTCGTTGAACAACAAACCGCTGGTCATCGCTGGTAGAACATTCTCGTCGCGCCTCATTCTCGGCACGGGAAAGTTCCCCGCTCCCGAAGCCATGCGCGATGCGCTCGCCGCCAGCGGCACGGAGATGGTCACAGTCGCTTTGCGGCGCGCAGATTTGTCCGGCAAGAAGGATCCGTTCGCGAACATCCTCGAATTTATTGACGGTAAAAAATATCTGCTGTTGCCCAACACCAGCGGCGCGATGAATGCCGAGGAAGCCGTGCGTCTCGCGCGTCTCGCCGTCGCCGCCGGATTGCCGAAATGGGTGAAGCTCGAAATCCATCCCGACCCGCGCTACTTGTTGCCCGATCCGATCGAGACGTTCAAGGCCGCTGAGATTCTCGTGAAGGAAGGTTTCACGGTGTTGCCCTACATCAACGCCGATCCCGTACTGGCGAAGCGATTGCAGGAAGTCGGTTGCGCCACGGTCATGCCGCTCGGCTCGCCCATCGGCTCGAATCGCGGCATCCAAACGCGCGACCAAATCCGCATCATCATCGAGCAAGCCACCGTGCCCGTCGTCGTGGACGCGGGCATCGGCGCGCCAAGTCACGCGGCGGAAGCGATGGAACTCGGCGCAGACGCGGTGCTAGTGAACACCGCCATCGCCATCGCCACCGATCCGAATCGTATGGCAATCGCGTTTAAGATGGCCGTGGAAGCCGGACGCGCCTCGTATGAATCCGGCCTCGGCGAACAATCACAGATCGCCAGTGCCACGAGTCCGCTGACGGGATTCCTCGACTGATCTCATCCCATGAATCGAAACAAACTTTCCATCGCGCGTGTTAAAAAGTTGCTCGCCACTGCGGCCAAATCCCGCGTCCTCGTCGTTGGCGACGTGATGCTGGATCACTTCATCTGGGGTAGCGTGGCGCGCATCTCACCGGAAGCGCCCGTCCCTGTTGTAGATTTTCAACGCGAGAGCTTCATGCCCGGTGGCGCGGCAAACGTGGCGCGCAATCTCGCTGCGATGAAGTTGTCCACGGAGATTTTCGGTGCAGTTGGACGCGATGTCGCTGCGGGACATCTCGCGACAATTTTGAAGGAGCAAGGCATCGGCTGTCGCGGGCTTGTGGCATCTGCATCACGACCCACGATCAAAAAAACTCGCATCGTGGCGCATCAACAGCAGGTCGTCCGTATTGATCGCGAATCGAGAGAGAATCTGGACGCGCCGCTCACACGAAGATTGCTCGCGCTCCTGAAAAAAGAAATTCCCAAAGCTGATGCCGTCATCGTAGGTGACTACGGCAAGGGCGTTGTCACGCAGCCGTTGTTGAATGAGATCAAAACACTTTGTCACGACTGCGGCGTTTGGCTGAGTCTCGACCCAAAGCCGGTGCATCATCTGAATCTCGGCGGCTTATCGCTCATCACTCCGAATCGCAAAGAGACGTTTGAACTGGCAAACCTGCCTGACGACACGCGCAACGCGAATCCACTCGCCGATAAAAATCTGATGGCTGCCGCCGAGCGGTTGCTGAATGAAATCCGCCCCGCAGTGCTGCTCATCACACTCGGAGAACTTGGCATGTTGCTTTGCCAACGAGGGCAGAAGCCGTTTCATATCCCCACGCTGGCGCAAGAAGTCTTCGATGTTTCCGGCGCGGGTGACACGGTTATCGCCACATTCACACTCGCCATCGCTGCCGGAGCTTCGCCCGTCGAAGCTGCGATCATTTCAAATCACGCTGCTGGAATCGTCGTCGGCAAAGTCGGCACGGCCACGGCCAGCGTTGAGGAATTGTTGGCCAGTTTCGCGAAATGAGTTCACTCAAAATCACGCCCTCTGACATCCGTGCCATGAAAGCGCGCCGCGAGAAGATCGCCGCGCTCACTGCGTATGATTTTCCCACGGCGAAGTTGCTGGACGAATGTGGCGTGCCGCTGTTGCTCGTCGGCGATTCGCTCGGCATGGTTGTACTCGGTTATCCGAACACCACGCATGTGACGATGGCTGAGATGGAGCATCACACCCGCGCTGCTGCACGCGCGAAGCCAAGCGCGTTGATCGGCGTTGATCTCCCATTTCACGCTTACGACACGCCCGATCAGGCATTGGCGAACGCGCAAAGACTCGTCGCAGCCGGGGCGGAATACGTGAAGGCCGAGGGTGGACGAGAAATTATCCCGCAAGTTCGAGCCATCATCGCCGCTGGAATTCCATTCGTCGGGCACATAGGGATGTTGCCGCAGCACGTCCTCGAAGAAGGAGGCAAGTATCGCATCAAAGGTCGCGATGACGCGGGGCACGCCAAACTTCTCGATGACGCAGCAGCTCTCGCAGAAGCTGGCGCATTTGCTGTAGTTCTGGAATTAGTCACGCCAGCCGTGGCCAAAGAGATCACAGAACGGTTTCCATTCGCAACCATCGGCATCGGCTCCGGGCCGGATTGCGACGGACAAATCCTAGTGACGCCTGATCTCATTGGAACTTACCCGTGGTTCACGCCTAAATTTGTGAAACAGGAGATGAATGCGGCGGAGCAAATCCGGTCAGCAATTAGCCGCTGGAAATCTGCGTTGTAGCCCGAAAGGGAGGCGAGGCGGTTTTCACCGCCTCGCATG
>JAYUAV010000297.1:0-4331 GCA_043741175.1 Verrucomicrobiota bacterium | reverse complement strand
GCATCCGCTGCTTCAGGCCGAAATGAGGCCGCTTCGTCAGAACAAAGTGTTGCTCGTGGACGACAGCATGGCGTTTCTCGAAACCGTTGGCGAAATGTTTGAGACGTTGAGTGCAGGCTCGTGGGAAATCCACAAGGCATCGGCGGCGGATCAGGCACTTTCAATTCTTCAGCAGCATCGGATCGAACTCGTGGTGATTGATATCAACATGCCGATGCTGGATGGCGTTCAACTTCTCGGGGTCATCAATCGGCGGCATTCCGATGTGAAGAAAGTGGTTCTCACCGGCAATTCCACCGATACGCACCGGATGATGTGTCTCAAGGGCGGCGCAGAATTATTTTTAGAGAAGCCGATCACGCCTGCGGGATTTGCCACGGTGTTCAATCTCTTGAATGACCTTTTTGTCTGGAGTCAGCGCGAAGGGTTCTCCGGCACGCTGCGACAGGTGGGTTTGACCGACGTGATCCAGATCGAATGTCTGCGCCGCAATTCTTGCATCCTGGAAGTTCACAATCCGAAAACGAACGGCGCGATCTACATCGAGAACGGGGAGATAGTCCACGCCATCGGCGTCGGACTGGAGGGCGAGCAGGCGTTGTATCGTCTGCTGTCCATGCAGAACGGAGAGTTTCGTTTGCAACCGTTCAAAAATTCCGCCAAGCGGACGATCCATTGTTCGTGGGAAAATCTTTTGATGGAAGCCGCACGATTCCAAGACGAGGAAAAAGTTGCGCTCGCCAACGACGACACCGTATTCATGTCCAAATCTGCGTTAAAGTTCGGCAACACCGACACGATGCAGGATGCGTCAACAACGGGAGTGCTTCCTCAGTCAAAGGAGTTGGGTGAGGAGATCGTGGTGGTTTCCACCTACGATGGCGAATGGCATCCGACAGACGGACCGAAGAAGTAAGCCGCGCGGTTATTCGTTCAAGCCGAAGTGCGATGGCGGGCGGGTTTCACCGAGGACGTCGTCAATCTCTTGATAATTTTCTCTTGATGAAATGTTCGTGGATCGAGAGTTTCTGCCGTCATCAGGAATCGTCGTGAGATAGTCAAAACTTCCTCGTTGGCAGACCTCGCGGAGAAATGTTTGGAGCAATGTGAGTTCGTGCTTCGATCCGAGGTTGCTGGTCAAATCCACCAACGCACCTTCACGCCCATTGCGCTCCGTCAACCAGCCTTCAAACCAGGACTCCAACGCAGGCGAGATTTCCCGATGTGCATCCAGACACACGATCAGAAAATCTGACGCCACAGCGTTTGTTGATGCGACCGTGGCGAGAGTCGAATCCCGCAGAAAATCCGTGCGCCACCAATGGAACTCCAGTTCCACGTCTTGCCAGAATTGGTTCACCAGAAAATCACAGGCCGTCAGAGCGCGGGCGCGAGTCGCATCGCCATCGTACAGCACCACGATGGTGCAGACATCAGCGGACTCGGGGGTGAGTTGTTCTTCGATTGCAGTATTCATGGTCACTGCGTCCGAAGGGTAGGGCGTCCTGCCTGGAACGACTTGGGAGAACGCCGGGATCGGGCGCGTGTTTACTTTCGTATGATGGCTGACAGATGCAAGAAAAAGTTTTCCACCGCACGCGCTGCACCGTCTGTCACGGCGAGAGTCGTTCCAACTTCCAGCTTTCATCCGCTTGCTTCGTGTAACTGAACCTGTCGTGCAAACGGCTGGGGCGACCCTGCCAAAACTCGATCCGCGTCGGTCGCAGAACAAAACCTCCCCAGTTCGGCGGGATCGGAATTTTGTTCGGGAACTTCGCCGCGATCTCCTGCCAGATTTTTTCCAACGCAGCGCGATTTTCGACGGGCTGACTTTGATTGGAAGCCCACGCACCGATCTGGCTGCCGCGTGGCCGGGACTTGAAATAAACCTCTGACTCCTCGCGGGAAAGTTTTTCCACCACGCCAGCCACGCAGACTTGGCGTTCCAACTCAGGCCAGAAGAACGTCAGTGCCGCACGCGGGTTGGTGGCAAGTTCATGACCTTTCCGGCTGTCGTAGTTGGTGAAGAAGATGAACCCGCGTTGATCCACGCCTTTGAGCAAAACAGTGCGTGTCGAGGGTTGCCCGCTGGCATCCACCGTCGCAAGCGTCATGGCGTTCACGTCCGCAGACGAGTGACCGAGCAGCGCGTGCCAGAGTTTGTAGAGCGCGATGCCGATCTTGCGCCAGCGCGTTCCGGTCTGCGCTTGCGTGGCGTGGTTGAACCAACTCTGGAATTCCACGATGGGGTCTGCGCCCAAATCTTTGGCGTCGAGACCGCTCATGCGGTATTCACGTCTGATGTCAGCGATGGCCATGTTCGTAATGCGAGGCTACAAACCAACGTTCCAAGTGTCCACGTCAACAACTACGGCAGCTTTGTTTTCGCTAGCGCGAGCAATCTCTCGGCTTGGGCGGTTGTCAGGGGCGTGACCGAGAGTCGCGATTGTTTCACGAGCGGCATCTCGCCGAGAATCTTTTCCGCCTTGATCTCCTCTAATGAAACCGTTTTCACCAGAGCCTTCCTCGGCGCGATGTCCACGCACGACCAATCCCCTTCCGCAGCGGTGGCATCGGGATAAAACTCCTTCACCACTGTGGCGATGCCGACGACCTGTTTGTCCGTGACGCTGTGATAGAAGAAAACCATGTCACCGCGTTTCATTGCGCGCAGATTGTTCCGCGCCTGAAAGTTTCGCACGCCTGTCCACGCGGTCTTGCCGTCCTTGAGCAATTGAGCCCACGAATAAGTCTCGGGTTCAGATTTCGCCAGCCAGTAGTTCATGAAGAATTTACGATTTACGATTTTTGATTTATGATCTTCACATGAGTTTGGCTCACAATCTGACTTTGATTCAACAACGGATTCGCGCCGCGTGTGATCGTGCTGGGCGCGGTGTGGATTCCGTAACACTGCTGGCTGTCTCCAAGACACATTCCGCCGACACGATCAAGGCGGCTGCTGATTTGGGATTGTTGTTGTTCGGCGAGAATAAAGTCCAAGAGGCCAAGGCGAAAATTCCGAACAGCCCCGGCAAAGCGCGCTGGCATTTCATCGGTCATCTGCAATCCAACAAATGCCGTGATGCCGTAGAGTTGTTCTCCATGATCCAGTGCGTGGACAGTCTCGCCATCGCACAGGAGATCAATAAACGCGCCGATCAAGCTGCCAAAACGATGCCTGTGTTGCTGGAGATTAACGTCGCGGGTGAGGCCAGCAAGTTCGGTTACAAACCGGAGCAGATGCTCGCCGACCTGAAAGAGTTGAACGCGTTGCCTCGGTTGGAAGTTCACGGTTTGATGGCGATTCCGCCATTCAGCCCCGTGCCGGAAAAATCGCGACCTTACTTCAAGACTTTGCTGGAAATGAAACGGCGAGCCGAAGATGTGCTTGGCGCGCCGTTGCCCGTGTTGAGCATGGGTATGAGTGATAACTATGAAGTCGCGATTGAGGAAGGTTCAACAATGATCCGCGTGGGCACGGCGTTGTTTGGCGCGCGGCAAAGTCTTCGCCCTGAAACTCCGGCTTGATTTGTTTTTCCTTCAAATCCTCAACCAGCACGCTACTCTTGCTCCGGTGACAATAGACACTTTCAAAAAAGAGATCGCGGCGTCGATGAAGAACTACGACAAGTTCATCGTTTGCTTGGAAAAATCTCCCGAGGAGTTTGAGGCTTGCATGAAATCGCTGATGGAGAAAGCCATCAACGCCTACAACAACCGCGCCGATGGGATGCGTCACGGACTCGCCATTGATAAACAGGTCACGATCATCCTCAGTCAGAGCGACACCGCGCGACCGTTGTGCGGCATTTATTTCAACCTCCACTCGCCGTATCAAAAAAATGCTCTGCCCTCGAATGTGAAGCCGATCCCGGACAAGCCTGCGGTGGAAGGGGATTGAGCAAAGAATTCTTCACCCTCGGATAACCCTCGTTAGCGCACTTCATTTGAAATGCCGTGCGACTCGGCATCGTGGCTACAATCAACACAGTTGCTGGTATGCAAGAGTTTCGGGTCGGTGACGGAAAAATGTTTGCACCGGCATTTTTGACAGTGGTAACTCTGTTTCTCTTTCTGAATGCCAGTATTCTGAGTCACGCATCCAGTGATCAGCAGTGCAAATGTCAGTGTAATCAGAGTGGTGATAAATTTTCTCATAATGGAGGTGTAATTCATTCTCCCATGATTACCGGTCACGGACTTCATCACCCTTGTTCGCTACGCCAGAGATCAAATCACCCACGGTGTTGTTGTCGCGTGTCGGGCCAGTGATCTTTACTTCACCAACCTTGAGGCCATCGCGATAGACGAACATCGTTTGCTCCAGC
>JAYUAV010000296.1:0-3249 GCA_043741175.1 Verrucomicrobiota bacterium | reverse complement strand
CTGCTCAACGATAGCGTGTGGGCCAAGGGCGAAGATATGGTGGCCGCTCCGGGCAAGAAGGTGGAAGTAGTTCCAGCGTTCTGATTGGTAGTGCAGGTTTGCCGGGTGTTGGCGCGAACAATTTCAATTGCGATGCGGGTGCGGTTGCGCGCATTTTGTCTCATGCACTGCGTCACACAAATCTTTCGGAGATGGTGGGGCGTTGTCATTTTTCTCTGGAGTGGCTGTGCAGGTTTCGGGGCTGGTTTGCCAGGCATTTACACAGGTTGGGGAAATACAAATCTAGTCACGACGAATTCCACGCTCGCTGTCGGCACGATCACGCAGATTTCTGCCGGGGGTTTTCACGCGCTCGCGTTGCGTGAAGATCAAACGGTCTCTGCGTGGGGCGACAATACTTACGCACAAACTAATCTTCCTTCCACGCTGACAAACATCATCGCGATCAGTGCCGGCGCACAACACAGCCTTGCGTTGCGTTCGGATGGAACTGTGGTGGCGTGGGGGCGCAATCTGGCTGGCCAGACGAACGTGCCTGCGGGCTTGAACGGAGTCATCGCGGTGGCGGCGGGCGCAGATCATAGCGTGGCGTTGCGCTCGAATGGAACTGTGGTGGCGTGGGGAAATTCCTCGGTGCTGACGAATGTTCCGGCGAGTGCGACGAACATCATCGCGATTGCTGCGGGTTCGACGGCCACATTCGCGGTGCGTTCCAACGGCACCGTCCTAGCCTGGGGACAAAACACTTATTCGCTGACGAATCTTCCCGCGAGTCTCACGAATGTGGCGAGTGTCTCGATTGGTTTGGAACACGCGCTCGCAGTGAGGTCGAACGGAACGGTGATCTCATGGGGCGGCGCGAATACTTACGGCCAGACGACGGTGCCGAGCACGTTGACCAATGCGACTGGGGTGTCGGCAGGCTGGCTGCACAGCATGGCGATGCGTTCGGATGGAAAGTTGGTGGCGTGGGGATTGGCGACATCGGGGCAGGCGACCGTGCCGGTGACGTTGACAAACGTTGGGAGTTTTTCGGCTGGGAACGGATTCAGTCTGGCGATTGATCTCGCGCCTCGATTTGTTTCCAAGCCACCCGCAGTCGTGACGTTGTCGCCAAACCAAACAAATGCGTTGAGCGTGGTGGTGCTATCGGGCGGGACTCCCGCGCTTCAATGGTTCTTCAACGGCGCGACTTTGGCGAACGAAACCAATTTGGATTTGTTCATCACCAGTTTTACGTTCGCCAAGGCGGGAGTTTATTCCGTGACCGTCTCGAATCAATTCAACAGCGCGAACGCATCCACCATTGTGCGGATGACCAACTCACCGACAGTACAAGTCAACGGAGTGTTGATCGGCGGCGGCGGCGTGACGCGAACCAATTCTGCTACGATCAGTCTGACGGCGACGACGAACATGTATCCGCGACTTCATTACACGCTGGATGGCAGCGAGCCGGATTTCACGTCGCCGCAATACTCGTCGCCGTTCGTTACTTCAAACGGAGCGACCATCCGGGCCATCGCTTACAACAATCTGGTCACGGACGAATACGAAGCCGCGACGGTGGCGTTGAAAATCATCCCGACGTATCCGCTGAACGTCAGCAACGGTGGCGGCAGCGTGGCCATCAACCCGTCGCCCGACCTCAACGCCAACTTTTATCTCAGCAATACGCTCGTGACACTCAATGCCACGGCGAGCAGCGGATGGTCATTCACGCATTGGACGGGCGCGGTGAATTCTGCGGACAGCACGATCAATCTGTTGATGGATCAGGCGCGCACGTTGCAAGCAGTGTTCGTCACGACGTTGAACTTGTTCACGAATGGCAATGGTTACATCGTGACTGAGCCGCCCACGGGTACGTTCCCGTACGGCTCAACGGTGACTCTGACTGGTGTGGCGGGAACGCCGAGTTATTTTTTCGGCTGGGCTGGATACCTCAGCGGTTTCGTCAACCCACTAAAGATCGTTGTGACAAACTCGTCCGGCATCACAGCGTTGTTCGGAAATCTTTCTGGCAACCAAGTGAAACTCGTCGCGCTACCGATTGGCGGCGGCAGCCTGAGTTTTAATCCGGCGAAGAATGTTTATACCAACGGTGAGATTGTCGGCGTCTCGGCGATCTCCACATCCAATCGCATCTTCTCCGTCTGGAGCGGCGCGGCATCGGGCAGCGAGAATCCGATCCTGATCACGCTGAACGGAAACACATTTCTCAATGGCAACTTCGTCCCCGGCATCTCGACGAACACGCCAGTGTTCATTCTGTTGCCAGCGCCGCGTGTGATGTCGCCGGGCGACAGCACGCTGATGTCCGCGCGCGCGACCGGACTTGGCCCGCTCTATTATCAATGGCGATTGAACGGCAACCCGGTGAGCGGCGCCACGAACACGAACTTTTTGATCACCAACGTCACTGCCGAGAAAGCGGGATTCTACGACGTAGTCGTCAATGGCGGACTTGGAACAACCGTCAGCCTGCCGACAGCAGTGGCGTTGTTCGGATTGGATTTCGCCGCGAGTCTGGGGCTGACGTATCCGCTGCTCACGATTGATTGCGCGGCTGGCGCGCAATTCACGATTCAATACAGAGACAGCTTGCATCCGACGAATGCCTGGAATTATCTCGGCCCGGTCTCGATGAGTGCGCCGCGAGGTTATTTCATTGATAACTCGCCGACGAATCCGCCGCAGAGGTTTTATCGTCTCGTGCCGGAGTGAGTTGTTTCCAACCGGAACGGAAACCGGCACACGTCCACCTACCACTTTGATTACCGTGGCTCAACCGTGTCCGTCACTCTTTGGAGTGCGGAGACTTGTCTCCGCTTTCGTTGCCTGAGCGACAAGTCGCTCAGGCAGAGCCGCGCAGAGCGGCTCGGCGCACGGGCCGAGGATCGCCGCAAGTGGTGAGAGCGTCTTGTGTGTGTGACGCACCGCTGGACGCGGTGCTGCTGCGTCTCAGCAGAAAAGCGGAGACAAGTCTCCGCGCTCCAAATTTGCGATTGCTCAAACCGTCTTCCATCCGCAAATTCTCCGCGCTCGATAAATCATGTTGACGACGCTGCGTATCAAAAACCTTGCCCTCGTGAGCGACCTGACGCTGGAACTCCAGCCCGGTTGCAACGTCGTCACGGGCGAGACCGGCGCGGGCAAGTCCATCATCATCGGCGCGCTGAATCTCGTCCTCGGTCAACGCGCGGATCGCACGCTCATCCGCAGCGGCAGTGATTCCTGCTCGGTGGA
>JAYUAV010000295.1:0-4093 GCA_043741175.1 Verrucomicrobiota bacterium | reverse complement strand
AGCCGTCGCGACGAGTTTTCCAGGTAGCCGTGCGGAGAACCAGTAGCGTTCCGTGGCGAATCGCCATTGGCTTGTGAGCAACGCCATGATGGTGACGGCGAGAATGGCGTTGGCGGGGATTTGCAGATTGAAATCCACCACGGAGTGCAGTGTGAGCGCGAACAGTCCGGCACACGCGCCGAGCAGGAACGCAAATTTGTCGCTCTGGTTCGAGCCGAGGGCGCGGTTGCCGCGTTGCACGGATTTCGACACTTTCAAGATGCCGACGCCGAGCAGGGCGAGGGACGTGGCGATAACCACTCCGCCAACGATGCCCCAGTCTGCGAGAGCATTGAGATATTCGTTGTGCGCGCGGTCGGGTTGAAGTTGCAACGACACGGGGCGATAGACGCGGAAGCGCAGATCGTAATGGCCCGGCCCGACGCCGAACCAGAGGTGATCTTTCCACATCATCACCGCGCCACCCCACATGTCGCGCCGCGCTTCCAGATCAACTTTGCCGGAGTTGAACGCCTTGGTGAACCGTTGCGTGACGTAGCTCGCTTTCGTGGCAAGCAGGTATAATCCGGCGATGAACACCACGAGAAAGATCGCTGCGGGCCATCGGAACTGGCGTTGCGTGAGCAGATACATCGCCATCAGAACGAATGTGAGCGTCACAGAAATCCAGCTCCCGCGTGATTGCGTGACTGCGACGCCTGCCGCCATTGCGAGGATCGAGTAGGCGATGAGAATTTTCGTGAGCGGTTTGCCGCGTCCCATGATCGCATAAGCCACCGCGAGCGGTGCTAACACTTCCAAGAAACCCGCGAGATGGTTCGGGCAGATATAAGTTCCGCTGCCACGTCCGGGATAGCTGGAATGATATTTCCACACCATGTCCGAGCCAGTGACGAATTGATAGACCGCGTAGCCGGAGATGAACGTGGCCACCGCGAACAGCGTGAACCCGATGATCTGCGTGTGTTCCTGACGATGCAGATTGTTCAGCACCACGAAGAACAGCGAGGCATACACAAGTATCCGCAGCACTTCTTCGCGTCCGATGTATTCCACATCACAAGTGAAGTAGCGAGCGACAGCGTAACCCGTGAACGCCAGCACGCCCCAGATCATCGGCGGCAAAATAAATTTGGGGCGTTCGCTCAACCAGACCCGCGCCAGCCAAAGTGACAATGCGCCGAGCGTGAACAGGAGAACTACGAGAAATTCCTGAATACGCACCGCGCCATAGGCCAGCGGGCTGAACACCAGGATGCCCAGCACGAAGGCCAGGATGCCGCGCTCACACCAACGATCCAAGGATTCGCGGTTCATGGGAGGGCGTTCCTGTTAAAACAAGCTGTAGATGAAAGGCGCGAGAGCCGAGCCTTTGGCGAACACCAGCAGCGCGCCGAGGATCAGCAAGAAGATCACGATGGGCGCGATCCACCACTTCTTCCCCTCGCGGAGAAATTGCAGAAACTCTTTGATGATCGAAAACTTGCTCACAAGGTTGACACTCTCAAAATATCCCTTCGGACTCGGCAACGTAAAGTTCATTCGTCGGAACTCCATGAGAAAACTTGCTTCAACGCTTCAAGGCAACGCTCATTCTCCTTGGACGTGCCAATGGAGATGCGTATCCACTCGCCGAGCTGATAGCCGCCCATCGGTCGCGTGATGACGCCGAGCTTTTGCATTTCGCTGAAAACGCGTGCTCCATCGCCGACGCGGACGAGTATGAAGTTGGCAGCGGACGGGACAACTTCGAGCTTCAGTTGCTTGAAGGAGCGGGTGAAAAGTTTGATACCGCGCTTGTTGATGCGTTGGGTTTTCTCGACGTGCTTGGTGTCATCCAACGCGGCGAGCGCGCCCGCCTGGGAGATGGCGTTGATGTTGAACGGCTGACGAACCTTTTCCAGTGCCGAGATCAATTCGGGATGACCGATGCCGTAGCCGATACGAAGTCCGGCGAGACCATAAATCTTCGAGAAGGTCCGCATCAGGATGAGATTGGGGCGCGAACCGGCGGCGATCTCAGGAAGGAGGTCTAGCTTCCCTTCGAGGAACTCAATGTAAGCCTCGTCGAGCGCGATCACGACATACGCCGGGACGGCTTCAATGAATCGCTTCAACGCTTCCGGCGAAACGATGGTACCCGTGGGATTGTTCGGGTTAGCGACAAAGACGAGTCGCGTGCGCGGCGTGATGGCTGCGAGCATCGCGTCGAGATCATGGCCGTAATTCTTGGCTGGAACTGTGATGAGCTTCGCGCCGAACAACGCAGTGACGATGGGATAAACCGCGAAACAATACTGCGAGACGACGACTTCGGATTCGGCGGAGAGCAGCGCATGGCCGAGGAACTCGATGATTTCGTTCGAGCCATTGCCCAGCGCGAGGTGCGCGGGCGTGACACCGAGTTTAGCCGCGAGCTTTTGTTTCAGGTAAAACGCATTGCCATCTGGATAAAGATTAGCGTGAGTGAGTGCCTTCTTCATCGCGGCGAGCGCGAGGCGCGACGGGCCGAGCGGATTCTCGTTGGACGCGAGTTTGATGATGAAGTCGGCGGGCAGGTTGAGTTCGCGCGCGACTTCTTCGATGGGGCGGCCCGGCTGATAGACCGGAAGTTTTTCCAACGACGGATTAAGCGTGTAGGACAGAGGCATCAGAGTGATTCGATAATTTTTTTAACGTTGACGTTTTTGGCGACGATGTCGCGGATGAGGGAAATCTTTTCCACATCAGCGGGGCGTGTCTTGACGATGAGATCATGGACTTTGGAGGCGACCACGTAGCTATCATCGTTGGCGAGCATGACAGGAATTTTCATGTTCTTCAGCGCACGGAGTAGGCCGTTGACCGGTTTGATCCCACCGGTGAGAACGATGCCTGCCATCTTCTGGACTTCGCTCGCGGCGGCGGCGGTGAGGATGTCTTCACGGTCACCGGGCGTGATCAGCAGGACGCCGCGCTTGAAAAATCTGATCGCATTCGTCGCGCTCATCGCGCCGACCACAACATCGTCCACCAGCCCATGAATGGTATCCGGCGTGTTCAACACTTCGGCGTTCAATTCGTCGCGGATGGAATCAAGCGTCGGGCTGGAAAGCATCGGCTGGTGAGGAATGACGCCGAGCAGATCGAGTCCTTTGCGCTTCAATCCGCGCCGCGCGAAGTCTGTGATGTAATCCACCTTTTCGGGCGTCACCTTGTTGATGATCACACCGATGATCTCGACACCTTCTTTTTCGAATAGTGCTTGGTTCAGCGCGACTTCATCAATCGGTTTACCGATGCCGCCACGCGCCACGATGATGACTTTGCAGCCGAGATGCTTTGCTACTTGTGCGTTGGAAAGGTCGAACACTGCGCCGACTCCGGCGTGGCCTGAGCCTTCGCACAGAACGAAATCTTTTTCCCACGAGACGCGGTCAAAGGCATCGTGGATCTTTCTCACGAGGGAATCATTCTTGGCGGCTTGAAGATATTTGCGCGTGAAATCCGGTTCAACCGCGATGGGGCTCATGTCCACGAGCGGACAATTCAAGTGATAGACTGAATCCATCAAGACCGTGTCTTCGTCAATCTTCTGTTCCTCGACTTCAACGAAACGCTGGCCGACGGGTTTGATGTAGCCGATGCGCGGAAATTTTTTCTGCAACGCGGCGATGAGGCCGAGCGAGGTGGTGGTCTTGCCGTCGTTCTGGCGTGTCGCCGCGATGAACACGCGTGGCGTGGTTTTGTTCTTCATGTCGCGTTGGCGGCAGTGCGGAATGTATTGCAGGATGCCCCGCAGTTGGTTGGTTTCACGTTCGCTTGTTGATCGTCATTCTGACGTGGAGATTAGGAAGCAGTTTCGGCGGCGATTCAATAATTATTTCACAACCCTCCGTCCTGATTAAACTGAACAAAAGGCCGGAGGAATAAATTCCTCCAGCTTGGTGGAGAGACGTGACGCGGCTATTCCCAGCGGCTGCAACGCGTGCTGACGGACTTCGGCTCGGAAGTTTCCTTCGGACAAGCGGTGAGCCGCGTGAGGGAACATTACGCCGTGGAAGTTCCGGTAGAAGCGGTGCGCCAACACACCCTGCGCCACGGCAAAGCCATC
>JAYUAV010000294.1:0-5212 GCA_043741175.1 Verrucomicrobiota bacterium | reverse complement strand
GCGGGGAAATATCCCCGCCTCCGTTTTTTCGTCTTTTGGAACGGTCCCGTGGAAACGGGATGCGATTAGCGAACGGCGGTAGCTCAATTGGCAGAGTAGCGGTCTCCAAAACCGTTGGTTGGGGGTTCGATTCCCTCCCGCATGCCAGTCTGCGAAACTTGGAGAGGTGGCAGAGTGGTCTATCGCGGCGGTCTTGAAAACCGCTTTAGGCGAAAGCCTAACGGGGGTTCGAATCCCTCCCTCTCCGCCAGACTTTGCTGGAGAGCGAAGGTGGGATTGGCTGCGATGCGAACGCCGCAAGCTAATGCTTGGTAGGCCAGAGAAATATTTGAACGAATGAAAACCTTGATTTGGGTTGGTGTGCTGGGGGCAATTTTCGGCGTACTCTGGTGGAAAGGCCAGATTCAACGCTTGTCTGCCTATTGGCAGCAGACGGTGGAAGAGCTGAAGAAATGCACGTGGCCGACATGGGATGAACTCAAGGGTTCAACTGTGGTGGTGATGGTTTCAATTTTATTGCTCGGCCTGTTCACTTTCGTGGTGGATAAGGTTTTGTTTGCATTGTTCAACCTCATTTAAGCAAACATGAAACCCAAGTGGTTCGTCATCCATACACTTTCTGGTCAGGAACAGAAGGTCAAAGACAGCATTGAGAAGCGCATCAAGACCGAGGAGATGCAGGACTTCATCCAGGAAGTTCTCGTGCCGATGGAGAAGGTTGTGGAAGTTCGCAACCAGAAGAAAACGGTCACGAACCGCAAGTTGCATCCGGGCTATGTGTACATTCACATGGAGCTGTTGGATGAAAACAACCGCGTGCTTCCGAAGCCGTTTTATTTCGTCAAGGAAACGCAGGGAGCAATTGGATTTGTCGGCGGAGAACATCCGCACATGGCGACCGACGAGGAGATGGAAGTCATCAAGACTGTCGTGTCCGCCTCGGAAGAAACCGAACGCCCGAAGGTTGCCTTCAATATTGGCGAGACGGTGAAGATCAACAACGGACCGTTCCTGAATTTCAGTGGCGTGATTGAGGAAGTGGATCCGGATCGCGGCAAGCTCAAGGTCACGGTGAACATTTTCGGACGCAATACGCCGGTGGAACTGGAGTATTGGCAGGTGGAGAAGGGCTAGAAGTTTTTAACCGCTAATCAGCGCTGATCTTCGCTGATAAAAACTGATTAGCGTCAATGAGCGAAGATTAGTGGTTTGAAAGAAATTTTTTATGGCAAAGAAAGTAACAGGCATCATCAAGTTGCAGATTCCCGCTGGTCAGGCCAACCCCGCGCCGCCCGTCGGCCCGGCGCTCGGTCAGCATGGCGTGAACATCATGGGGTTCTGCAAAGAATTTAACGCGGCCACCAAAGGCGACGCGGGTCTGATCATCCCCGTGGTCATCACGGTGTTTCAAGACAAGTCATTTACCTTCATCACCAAATCGCCCCCGGCGTCCGTGCTGCTCAAAAAAGCGGCTGGGATCACCGCAGGCTCCAAAGTGCCGAACAAAGACAAGGTCGGTAAAGTCACCCGCAAACAGGTGATGGACATCGTGAAGATCAAGAAGAGCGATATGAATGCGACGAATGACGAAGCCGCGTTCCGCGTCGTCTCTGGAACTGCCCGCAGCATGGGCATCGAAGTTGTCGGTTAATCAATAAACAAACGCGGGAGAGCCAAAAGCTCGCATGAACCGCTCATAAAAATGCCAAGCAAACGATTCAAAAAAGCACTCGAAGTAGTGGACGCCTCCAAGGCGTATGCGCTCAAGGACGCCGTGGGCGTTCTCGCAAAATTCCCCAAAGCCAAGTTCAACGAAAGCGTTGATCTCGCATTCCGCCTCGGAGTGGACCCGAAGCAATCTGACCAGATGGTGCGCGGAACTGTTCCGTTGCCTCACGGCAGCGGTAAAGTTGTGCGCGTTCTCGTGTTCGCCAAAGGCGCGGCTGCTGATTCGGCCAAAGCTGCTGGCGCTGAGTTTGTCGGCTTTGAAGACATGATCGCCAAGTGCGTCAGCGGTTGGTCCGACTTCGATGTCGCTGTGGCCACGCCCGAAGCGATGGTGGAAGTCCGCAAGCTCGGTAAAGTTCTCGGACCACGGGGACTCATGCCGAATCCAAAGACCGGCACCGTGACGGAAGACACTGCGAAAGCGGTGAAGGAAGTCAAAGCAGGTCGTGTCGAATTCAAAGTGGACAAAGCGGGTAACATTCACGTCGCCGTGGGCAAGGTTTCCTTCCCGCTGGCACAGATCGAAGAGAATGCACGCGCTGTCATTGACGCCGTTGCGAAAGCAAAACCAATCAGCCTCAAGGGTTCTTACATGAAGAGTTGCACAATCTCCGCGACGATGAGTCCCGGCGTGCGTGTTGACATTCGTGAGTTCGCAGCCAACTAAACTTTCAACCTATTTGACTCATGCGCGTAGAAAAACAGATTCTCACAAAGGAATACATCAGCCGTCTGAACGCCTCGCCGTTCTTCATCGTCGTCGGCTACACTGGACTGAAGGTTGATCATTTCACGACGCTTCGCAAAAGTCTGAACAAGACTGGCGCGGAAGTTCACGTCGTTAAAAACTCCATCTTCCGTGTTGCCGCGAAAGAAGCGGGCATTGCAGATTTGGCTGACACACTCACAGGACAACTCGCGGTCGTCACTGGCCAGAAGGATGTCTCGGCTGCCGCGAAGTCGCTGAAGACGTTCGCCGCCGACAACGACAAGTTGAAGATCAAGTTCGGTTATCTGAACAACAACCGGATGGAGAAGACCGACCTCATGACGCTGGCAGATTTGCCGAGCATCGAAGTGTTGCGTAGCAAAATCCTCGGCGTCATCAACGCACCGGCCCAAAAGTTGGTCACGTTGATCAATACTCCGGCCTCACAACTCGCCCGTGTCATCAAGGCGAAGTCCGAGCTGGCCGCGTAAGGCGGAATACAATTTCCCGCCGGTTAGCCATCGGCGGGATTCAACAAACAACAACAGTAAATCGTCGCCCCGAATGCTTTCGGGGTCAAAACATCGGTGGCTACGGATGACGACGAGACGAACAGAAAGCAAAGTAAAGTTATGGCAGACATCGCAAACATCGTAGAAGAATTGAGCAAGTTGACCGTCATCGAAGCCGCTGACTTGGTCAAGAAACTGGAAGAGAAGTGGGGCGTTACCGCCGCCGCTCCTGCCGCTGCCGCCGCTGCTGGTGGTGCTGCTGGTGCCGCTGCTCCGGCTGAAGTTAAGGACACGTTCGACGTGATCATCGCTTCAGTTCCTGCGGACAAGAAGATTGCCGTGATCAAAGCTGTGCGTGAAGTGAAGGCCGGTCTCGGCCTCGCTGAAGCCAAGGCTTTGGTTGAAGGCGCGCCCAAGCCCCTGTTGGAAGGCGCGAACAAGGCTGATTCCGACGCTGCCAAGAAGAAGCTTGAAGAAGCTGGCGCGAAAGTCGAAGTCAAGTAATCACGGGCCGATACGTCGGGGCGGCGTCTTCAAAAGGCGTCGCCCCGCTTTCGCCCCGCCCCAGATTTGTTTCAAGTCGTATCAAAGCAGGATTCCGAACCCCGGAATCCGTCAGTTCGGCAAGTTCGCGATTGAACGTCGCGCCCTTGCCTTGTGTCGTTGTTAGAAAAAACCGTCTGATCCTGTGATCGGACACGTAGAAAAAGGTCCAAATGCCATCGAGAGTCACTGAACGTATCAACTTCGGCAAAATCAAAGAGATCATCGCCCCGCCGAATTTGATCGAACTCCAAACCACGTCCTACAAAGATTTCCTCCAGGCGGAGACCGCGCAATCCAAGCGCAAGAACACCGGCATGCAAGCCGTGTTCACCGAGGTTTTCCCCATCGAGAGTTACGATGGCAAAGTGGTGCTCGATTTCCATTCCTACGAAATCGGCGAACCCAAAATTGACTGGCTCGAATGCTTGCGTGAAGGCCTGACCTATGGCGCGCCGCTTTATGTGACCTTCCTCCTCAAGGACGAGAAGGGTAGCAAGGAAGAAAAAGTTTTCATGGGCGAACTTCCGCTCATGACGCCGCAAGGGACGTTCTGCATCAATGGTGCGGAGCGCGTCATTGTTTCGCAGTTGCATCGTTCGCCGGGCATCGCGTTTGAAGCGACCCAGCATCCGAACGGCAAAACGCTCCATAGCTTCCGCGTCATCCCGGATCGCGGTTCTTGGTATGAGGCGCAGTTCGACACGAGTGATCTGCTCTACGTTTATCTCGACCGCAAAAAACGCCGCCGCAAATTTTTGACGACGACGTTGTTCCGCGCGCTCGCGTTCCTCGAAGGCGATGGCGAGAAGTCCAAGAAAGATGCCGACAAACATCGCGGCACGGATGAGGAAATTCTCAAGCTGTTCTACGGCGTCGAAGAACTCACGATCAAGGAAGCCGAGAAGCTCGAAGACTTGCAGAACAAGGTTTTGATTCAGGACGCCACGGACGAAGAGAAGGGTCTCGTCGTCGCGCGCGCGTTCGAGCCGTTGTCCAAGGCTGTGATCAAGCAGATCGCCGAACTCGGCGTGAAGCATATCAAGGTCGTGGATACCACTGTGGATGATGGAATCATCATCAAGTGCATGAAGAAGGATCCGGCCAAGAACGAAGAAGAAGCTCTCAAAGATATTTATCGCCGCCTCCGGCCTGGAGATCCCCCTACGGCAGCAAACGCGAAGGCACTCATCAAACGGTTGTTCTTTGATGCCAAGCGTTATGATCTCGGTCGCGTGGGTCGTTACAAGATCAACCAGAAGCTCTCGCTCCCGAATAAGAACGAGTCGCGCATTCTCACCAAGGAAGACTTGGTTGAAGCGACGAAGTATTTGCTCAAGCTGAAAAAAGGCGAAGGTTCGTTGGACGACATTGATCACTTGGGCAGCCGCCGCATCCGCACGGTGGGCGAATTGCTCGCCAACCAATGCCGCGTCGGTCTGGCTCGTACGGAACGTCTCGTCAAGGAACGCATGACGTTGTTCGATCAGAGCGTCGAACAGATGACGCCCCAAAAGCTGATCAATCCGAAGGCTCTCTCTGCTGTGATTCGTGACTTCTTTGGTCGTTCACAGTTGAGCCAGTTCATGGACCAGATCAATCCGTTGGCAGAGTTGACGCATAAGCGTCGTCTGTCTGCTCTCGGACCAGGCGGTCTCTCGCGAGATCGTGCTGGATTTGAAGTCCGCGACGTTCATCCGTCACACTATGGTCGTATCTG
>JAYUAV010000293.1:0-4553 GCA_043741175.1 Verrucomicrobiota bacterium | reverse complement strand
CTCTTCGAAGGCGAATCCGCGCGAACGGCTTTCTGTGCACTGGATGAATCTGGCGATCGTGGGAGTCGCCTTCGGGTTGAGTTGGATTTTTGGCCTCGGCTCCTATCTGATCATCCAATTGATCGTCATCCTCGTGGCCGGCGCCTCTGGTGTGTGGCTGTTCTACGTGCAGCATCAATTCGAGGACGTCTACTGGGAACGTGGCGAGAACTGGGACTTTACCGCGGCGGCACTGCAAGGCAGTTCGTTTTACAAATTACCGAAGATTCTCCAATGGTTCTCCGGCAACATCGGCTTTCACCACATCCACCATCTGAGTGCGCGCATCCCCAACTACAACCTCGAACGCTGCCACAAAGCCGAGCCGCTCTTCCAAAAGGTGAAACCCATCACGCTCATCTCCAGCCTCAAGTCATTCACCTTCCGGCTCTGGGACGAACAACAACGCCGCCTCGTCGGCTACGGCCACTTACGCGCCATTCGACGCCAGCAGCACACGCAGCAGTGAAAACGGATTGTGGTTAACCGATGACCAAGCCGCGCAGGTTACGTTCGCCGCCTTCAATCCGATACAACACCAACGCGGAGTCATTCACGCCGTAAAAAATCGTCCAACGGTTGAACCCGGCTACCAGCCATGATCTCACTTCTGAATGCCGAAGGTCGCGCCGCAACCTTCCAAGTGTGTGGTTTTTGCTCAGGAAGAAAATCGTTTCCCAAGCAGACTCCAGCCAACGATCTGCCAGTTGAGGTGAGACATTTTTGGTGAGCCAGAAATGATGCCTGTCCAAGTCCAACCAGAACGCCGGGCGGATTAGAAACTTCATGCGGCTTTGTTTTCGGCGGCAAGACGGTTGCGCGTGTTGATTTTAGTTTGGTCGAACCGCGCGCGCATTTGTTCTGCGGTAAATTCCTTCTCCGCACCGCTGGCAATCGCTTCATCCATCAATCTGTTGACAGCTTCCGTCGAAAATTGATCTGCCACATCGAAGCTGCGCTGGATGCGGATGATGGCCTCTTGGTCGAGGGAACGAAGGTTTGCTTCGGCCTCGGATTTGAGTTGAGCGTGAACGTCGTCAGGGATGTCTTTGAGCGTGATCGTTACCATGCGAAAACCATAAAGCAACGATGCAGCATGTCAATCTGACGACATTAAGAACTGCTCCGTATAAGTTGTCAGTTCGTCACCATCGCCTTGCCCGCGATCCATCCCGTCGTCCACGCGGCTTGGAAATTAAATCCGCCAGTGATGCCGTCTATGTCCAGCAGTTCGCCCGCAAAGTAAAGCCCCGGACACACGCGGCTCTCCATCGTCTTAAAGTTCACCTCGCCAAGCTTCACGCCGCCGCACGTCACGAACTCATCCTTGTTCAAACTCTTGCCAGTGACCGCCAGTTCTGTGCGTGAGAGTTGCCGGATGAGTTGATGTTGTTGCGCGCGCGTCAATGATGCCCAGCGCGTTTCCCGATTCAACCCCGCCGCCAACACCAACGCCTCCCACAATCGCGCAGTCAACGGAGCGATGGGCGCATTCACCACCAGCTTTGCCCCATGCGCCTGACGCCGTGATGCAATCTCCTTCACCAACACCTCTGATGAAAACTGCGGCAGCCAGTTCACCAACAACTGAAACTTGTAATCGCGCTCATGCAACTCTCGTGCGCCCCACGCTGACAATCGCAACACCACCGGCCCGCTCAATCCCCAGTGTGTCACCAGCAATGGCCCGCGCTCGCGCAATTCGCTTCCCGGCACACACACCTCCGCAGATTCCACAGACACGCCAGCAAGTTCACGCAACCACGGCACAGCGATGTGAAACGTGAAGAGCGACGGCACAGGCGATTCAATCGTGTGTCCGAGCGATGCTGCGAGTTGTCCTGCCACCGCCGCGCGACATCCTCCCGTGGCGAGCAGCAACTTGTCGCAACACACCTTCTCTCCACCCGTCAGCACGAGATCAAACCCCTGTTCACTTCGCGCAACGGAATCCACGCCGCAATTCGTCCGCGCAGAAACGCCAGCCGCCTTCGCTGCGTTCATCAAGCAATTCACGATCGTCTCGGAAGAATTTGTGATGGGAAACATGCGACCATCGCCCTCTGTCTTGAGTTGCACCCCGCGCGCCTCGAACCACGCCACGGTGTCGCTGGCTTGAAATCGTTTGAACGCGCCAATCAATGCCTGTTCACCGCGAGGATAACGCCGCGCGAACTCGCGCGAGTCGAACATGGAATGTGTGACGTTACATCTACCGCCGCCTGAGATGCGGACTTTGGAAAGGAATTGCGGCCCGCGTTCGAGCAACATCACCTCCACGCCCGGCGCCGCCTCCGCCGCAGTGATGGCAGCAAAGAATCCCGCCGCTCCGCCACCGACCACGATGATTCGCCGCTCGTTCATGGACATGAAAATACCGGAGTGCCGCGTCCAAGTCGAACAGAGGACGCGTCGCTCCAGTTGTTTCACCCTACACCCTGCCCTGAACTGTCTGTACCGGTCTTTCAGAAACGTACACGGTTGATCGGTTTATCAATCAGCTTGGATTCCAGAACCCTCCCGACGCGCCGCACACGCACCCGTGTCTTATTTTACCGCACCCCGAACCCCTAGACCCCCATCCCCATCCCCAAGACCCTAGCAGCCTATCCATTTAGCCATGCTTGGTGTCTGTGTACTCGTAAGCCGTGTCCATGTACTCGTAACCCGACCTCATTTACCCGCACCCCGTGTCTCAAGAGTCGTAAGCCGTTCCAATTTTAACGCATCCTGTTCCAAGAGGATGACAGGCTGAATTCATTTTTAATCTGAAATCACAAAAGTAAATGTGTTCGCTCAGACTATGCGGACCATTCTGCACACAGCAATTTTGCCTGTTCCAAAACCGTTTGCGTGGCCTTTTCCTGCTTATCCGGAGGATAGCCATATTTGCGGAGGATGCGGCGGACGAGGACGCGGATTTGAGCTTGGGCGGATTCGCGGAGCGTCCAGTCAATCGTCACGCTCTTGCGGACGTGGGCAACCAACTCGCGCGCGATTTCCTTCAATGTGGGTTCGCCTAGCACTTTTACCGCGCTGTCATTCACCTCAAGCGCATCATAAAACGCAACTTCGTCATCAGTCAGGCCGAGGTCTTTGCCGCGCTTCTGGCCTTCGCGCATTTGTTTGGCGAGTTCGATCAATTCCGCGATGACCTGTGCGGCTTCGATGGTGCGGTTTTGATATTTGCGGATGGTGGCTTCCAGCATTTCGGCGAAGGAGCGGGATTGGACGAGATATTTTTTGGAGCGGATTTTCAGTTCATTGTTGAGGAGCTTTTGCAACAACTCCACCGCGAGATTGCGTTGTGGCAAGTGTTGCACTTCCGCCAGGAACTCGTCCGACAAGATGGAAATGTCCGGCTTCTTCAATCCGGCGGCGTCGAAGATGTCTATCACCTTGTCGGAAGAAATAGCGCGGGAAACAATTTGCCGGACGGCCAACTCCAATTCTTCCGGCGATTTGCCGCCGCCTTCGCTGATGCTCTTGGCCAGCACCGCCCGGACTTCCTGAAAGAATCCCACTTCGTCGCGTATCTCCAACGCCGAGTCATGCGGCACGGCCAGCGCAAATGCCTTGGACAAATCCGACACGGCTTGCAGATACCTTTGCTTACCGTCCTTCTGTTGCAATACATGCTCGGCGGCTTGCGCAATGAGCGGCAGCCGCTTTGCCGCTGTGGTTTCGGCAGCAGCTTCAAAATTGAATCCGTGCGGGATGGCGCAGACTTGCTCGTATTTCTCCAGCATCACGGCAACGGCTTCTTCCTGATCCAGCGTGATGTCGCCCTTGCCTTTGCTGTTCGTGTAATCGGCCAGCGCCTGTTTCAATTCCTCCGCGAGTCCGAGATAATCCACGACCAGACCGCCCGGCTTGTCTTTGAAAACCCGATTCACCCGCGCGATGGCCTGCATGAGTCCGTGACCGCGCATCGGCTTATCCACATACATCGTATGCAAGCTCGGCGCATCAAAACCGGTCAGCCACATGTCGCGCACGATGACTATGCGAAATGATTTCTTCGGATTCTTGAACGCTTTCGCCAGTTCTTCGCGGCGCTTCTTGCTGCGAATGTGCTTCTGCCAGTCCAAGGTGTCGGAAGCCGAGCCGGACATGACGATCTTCATCGTGCCTTTGTCATCGTCGTCGTGATGCCAGTCCGGGCGCAGTTTCTGAATCGCCTTGTAAAGCTCCACGCAGATGCGACGGCTCATGCAGACCACCATCGCCTTGCCTTCCATTGCGGCGTAACGCGCTTCCCAATGTTTCACCAAATCCTCCGCCACGAGCGCGATGCGTTTGTCCGTCCCGACCATCGCTTCCAGTTGCGCCCACTTCCGCCGCAGACTTTCCTTCGTGGATTCTTCCGCGTCTTCCGTCACTTCTTCAAAGTTCGGGTCAATTTTCGGGCGTTCCTCCGGCTTCAAATCAATCTTCGCCAGCCGCGCCTCGTAATAAATCGGCACGGTGGCCTTGTCCTCCTTCGATTGCAGGATGTCGTAAACGTCAATGTA
>JAYUAV010000292.1:0-6123 GCA_043741175.1 Verrucomicrobiota bacterium | reverse complement strand
CCGTGCTTGCCGGGTAGAAATATTCTGCCCCCACACGATACCCATGCCGCCTGAGTTCGATGCGACCCGAATGGTTCGTCACTATTTCCGAGATCAACACCTGCGCGCGAAACGAATCGGGAGACGCAAGAACGCAGTCGAACTTGTTTGAACAACTCTGAAGGACTGGCGCAAGATCGGTCATGTGTTTCGGATGAATTGTGGTGCAGCCGCAAAACAAACCAGCCCCACCAACGGCGGCAATGAACAATCGAATCATAGACAAAGAATGAACACTACAAATCCGGTTTGCAAGAATGAGCAGCCGTCATTGGAAGAGAAAACTATATGCCTGCATTTGGAGGTTCTTTCAAAACTTGTAGGGCACGTCGTTTGGAGTGCTGCCCGGAGACGACTCGTTACCTCGTCGCCAACAGTTTTCAAAAAACCTCTTTGGAAAAGAGGTTTTTCATTCGCGGCTTCCACATTCCGACATGCGGCTGGGTCTCGAAGTTTTTCCGCGCGTCCCCAATCATTTTTCACCTTTCATCCGCCAACTTTTCCCGACTAACATCCGCGCGTGGACATCACGGGTTATATCATCACAGCGATCGTCGGTTATCTCCTCGGCTCGATCCCGACAGGATTTCTAGTCGCCAAGGCGCGTGGCGTGGACATCCGCACCGTGGGCAGCAAGAACATGGGCGCGACAAATGTCTTCCGCACGCTCGGCAAAGGCCCGGGCATCCTGGTGCTGTTCGTGGATGCAGCCAAAGGTTTCATCGCCTGCTTTTACGCTGCGGATGGTGTGTTGAAACTTCTCCATGTTTCAAACCCCGATCCGCAGATCAATCATCTCGTCGGAGGCATCGCCGCTGTGCTCGGCCACAACTACACCTGCTGGTTGAACTTCAAAGGCGGCAAAGGCATCGCCACCACCACGGGCGTTTTCCTCGCGCTCGCTCAGGGCGGCGTCAGCATCGCCATCGTGGTGTGGATTGTGGCGTTCGTTGCCACGCGATATGTTTCCATCGCATCCATTCTCGCTGCGCTCGCGCTGCCGATTGGAGTTTGGTTCACGCAGGAAAGCAAATCAGTCCGCACTATCGCCATCATTCTCGGATTGCTCGCGATCATCAAACACAAGGCGAACATCCAGCGACTCATGAACGGCACGGAGAACCGCATCGTGTTCAACAAACCCAAGGACGCAAAATGAAAGTCACCGTGCTCGGCGCAGGCGCATGGGGAACTGCTCTCGCTTCCCTGCTACATCGCGGCGGCCATACCGTCACGATCTGGGGACACAACCCCACGCACCTCGACGACATCCGCACCACGGGTCGCAACGAGCGTTATCTCCCCGGCATCGAACTGCCGCGCGAATGGACACTTCAATCCGATCTCGCGAAAGCCATCGCCGGAGCGGAAGTCATCGTGGCTTCAGTGCCATCGAAAGCATTCCGAGAAGTCACGCACTCGCTCGTTGACTTTTCCGGCACGATTGTCAGCGTCACCAAAGGCATCGAACATCAAACGGGGCTGACGATGTGCGGAATCCTCGTAGAGAACGCGCCCAAGGCAAAACTTGCCGCGCTCTCCGGCCCATCACTCGCGCTGGAAGTCATTCGCGGAATTCCTACCGCCATCGTCGCCGCCAGCACCGACATCGCCGTGGCCAACGCCGTGCAAAAACTTTTTCACGCGCCAGCCTTCCGCGTTTATACCAGCACCGACATCGAAGGCGTGGAACTCGGTGGCGCGTTGAAGAACGTCATCGCCATCGCAGCGGGTGTATGCGACGGACTCGGCTTCGGCGACAACTCCAAAGCCTCCCTCGTTACGCGCGGCATCGTGGAGATGCGGCGGCTCGGCGTAGCGTGCGGCGCGCAATCGGAAACATTCTCCGGCTTGAGTGGCATCGGCGATCTGATGGTGACATGCTTCTCGAAGTTGAGTCGCAATCGCGGCTTTGGCGAACGCATAGGGCGCGGCGAGAATCCGGAAGCCATTCTCGCCAGCATGACCAGTGTGGCAGAAGGCGCGCCCACAGCGCGCTCCGCCTGCGAACTTTCCCGCAAGCTGAAGCTCTCCACACCCATCATTGATGAAGTCCACGCCATGCTTTACGAGGGCAAGAATATCCGCAAAGCCGTGCAGGATTTGACTGCGAGAGAGTCAAAGGCAGAAGATTGAGAAGGAAGTGACCTAAGTTTGGTTGAGTCAAAACTATTTCCTACCGCCTCACAGTATCGGAACAAATCTGATCGCTTACAGTTTTTTGATGTTCAAATTAATATTTCTCGTCGGGTCTTTGGTGGAATCAAAATCTCCTTTTTCACCAAACGATTCAACTTTGCCATCAACCATACGAACGAAATATTCCTCAACCAAAGCCACCTTGAGAGGTGGTCGCGCCCGTTTCAAATGGTAGCAAAGAAGCTCAACTCCACCTCCGGGCGAGCGAGTGGTGTCAGGACTACCCAAAACCTTAATTACTTCCTTTTTGGTCATGCCGACACTCAAATTGTTTAGTCTGTGAACCGTGCTAAAGCACCCGGTAAGGAGAAAGCTGACAGTTAAAATCAGGGTAAAAGCGGTTGTCATCTTTTTTGTCATATGAATTTTCCTTTATAAGGGTTTTAGAATACTTCCAGACATGCAGCCAAAGCATCCGTTCCAAATGCGGTTATGGCTTCTGCGTGATCGCGTAAAAGTTTTTCAATGACATCAGTAGGCTGATTACCACAACGCAACCAAACCACCTTTGGTGGTGGACCGTAAAGTGCGGCCATGTCCGCAAAATCCGAGTCTTGAGAAACCAATACAAACCCGTTCGCCTTCGCATGACGCCAGATGTGTTGGTCATCCGCTTGATCCAAACCCAAACAGCGCACTTGATCTGAATCTGGAAACAAATCCGCCAGACGCTGACACAGTTTGAAGCTCAGGTTCTGATCGAACAACAGCTTCATGCAGCAGTCAACAAACGGCGTTCACGGTCGGCTGCGTAGGCGAGACACGCGCGGATGTCCTCTTCCTTGAGTTCGGGATAATCACTCAAGATTTGCTCATGGGACATGCCATTGGAAAGCCAGCCCAACACATCTGCCACGGCAATCCGCATCTTGCGGATGCAAGGCCGCCCACCCCGTTTCCCGGGTTCAATGGTGATGATGTTCTGGTAGTTCATTTGCAGGCAAAGATGTGCCAACTCCAGCACGCTGCCAAGACAAACATCACAGCGCCAGCGCACCCTTGATCAGTTTCAACAACTCCGCGTGGCTCTCCACGGATTTGAGTTGAGGGAACTCGCGCTTCACATTCTCCGGTGCGTGAATGAGGAAACCCGCGTTCGCTTCGAGCAACATCCCGGTGTCGTTGTAGGAATCACCTGCGGAAACGACGTTGTAATTGAGCGCCTTCAACGCCGCTACGGTCTTCTTCTTCTGATCTGCGATGCGCAGTTTGTAGCCCGTGATGCGGTCGTTTTCCACGATCAGCCGATGACAAAATAGCGCAGGCCAGTTGAGTTTCTTCATCAACGGTTGCGCGAATTGCTCGAATGTGTCCGACAAGATCAACACCTGCGTCGTCCTGCGCAACTCATCGAGAAACTCTTTGCCGCCGGGCAATGCGTCTAATGTGCCGATGACATCCTGAATGTCTGAAAGTTTGATCCCGTGTTTGTCTAGGATACCAATACGATAAAGCATGAGCTTGTCGTAATCCGGTTCATCGCGCGTGGTGCGGCGCAATTCCGGTATGCCGGTCTTGTCGGCTACGGCGATCCAGATTTCCGGCGTCAACACGCCTTCCATGTCCAAAGTGACGATTGATTGTTTCACGGGCGCGAAGTTTTTCAGAACCGGGATGACGTGTCCAGCACGGGCAACCGCGAGGGGTGTGATTGGGTGGATTTGAAGTGCCGCGCAACTTAGTGCGTGATGCGGCCAGTCTGCGGCACGCCGACTTTGGTGTAATCGAAATCCGAACCCAGCAGCGGATACAACGCCCACGCCAGCCAGTAACCGAAAAGAATCACCGCCAGTACGCTCCACTCAAATTTCACGGAACGAAAACCGAGCAGAAACAGAAACGTGTAGCCGAGGCCGATCTGCGTGAGCGTGTCGTCGAAGACAAAATTCAGATGCAGACGGTTGCCAGCGGAGCGCAAAAAGATGCCGAGAAAAATCAGCATCAGCGAACGCCAGACTGTGTGACCGGTCATCATCCAGGGTGATTGTCCTTTCGCCGCGCGACTAGCCAATGCAAACGGCAGCGCGACGCCGACCAGTCGAGCGAGGTCAATCGCACAGGAGGAGTTTTAACCTGATCCATGCAGACGGAAAAACTGTTAACCACAAATGGACACGGATTCACATGGATAAGGAACAAGCCGGTAACACCATCCCCAACAGTTTTCCTCTCTGCGCCTCTCTGCGTTCTTTGCGTCTCTGCGTTTCTCCCGTCGCTCCCGGTTTTTATATCTATCCCTCAATTGAGGTATTTGTTCCCGTAGCTCGGTTGCGTAGCCTCTGGCATTGCTTTATCCCGTTTCGCATCGCGCATCATGACACGATCCAAGATGAATTATTTATTCGCAGTCTCGTTCTTCATCGCGTTGACGGCGACGGCGGCACAATTCAAGTTCGCGAATCAAACCTTCACCGTGCCCGATAGCTTCGAGGTGGAACTCGTCACCTCGACGAATCTTGTCTCGCGACCGGTCTCCGCTTCCTTCGATGAGCAAGGGCGGCTTTACGTCACCGACTCTTCCGGCTCGAATGAAAAAGTGGAACTTCAACTCGCGAATCCCAATCATCGCGTGCTGCGCTTGGAAGACACCGACGGCGACGGCAAGTTCGACAAGAGCGTCGTGTTCGCCGACAAGCTGATGTTCCCCGAAGGTTGTCTGTGGTACGACGGCTCGCTCTATGTCGCCGCGCCACCGAGCCTCTGGAAACTCACCGACACGAACAATGATGGCTTTGCGGACGTGCGCGTGGAATGGCATCAAGGCAAGACGTTGACTGGGTGCGCGAATGATCTGCACGGGCCGTTTCTCGGACCGGACGGTTGGATTTACTGGTGCAAAGGCGCGTTCGCCGAGCAGACCTACGAGGTCAACGGCAAACCCTTCAAGAGCCGCGCCGCGCACATCTTCCGCGCGCGACCGGACGGCTCGCGGCTTGAACCGGTGATGACCGGCGGCATGGATAATCCTGTCGGCCTCGATTTCACGGCAGAAGGTGAATGGATTTTGTGCGGCACATTCTTTGACCGTGAAGTGCCCGGCCATCGGGACGGACTCATCCACGCGATCTACGGCGGCGTCTATGGCAAGGTCAACAACGTGCTCGACGGCCACAAACGCACCGGCGATCTCATGCCCGTGATGACGCACATGGGTGCTGCCGCGCCGTGCGCCGTCATCCGCTACAAGTCGGGAGTGTTCGGCGAGGAGTTTCGCGACAATCTTTTCTGCTGTCAGTTCAACCTGCACAAAGTGTCGCGCCACATCCTCAAGCCGGACGGCGCGACGTTCAAAACCACCGACAGCGATTTTCTCGTTTCCGACAGCACCGACTTTCATCCGACCGACGTGATCGAGGACGCCGATGGCAGCCTGCTCGTGATTGACACCGGCGCGTGGTATAAGCTGTGTTGTCCAACCTCGCAGCTCGCCAAACCCGATGTGCTCGGCGCGATTTATCGAATCCGCCGCAAAGGTGCGCCTAAAACATTCGACCCGCTCGGATTGAAGCTGGACTGGGCGAAAATGAACCCCGGTGAAATGGCGAAATTTCTCGGAGACGAACGAACCTTCGTTGGTGAACGCGCGATTCAAGAACTCAGCAAGCGCGGCGACAGCGCGACACCGACGCTCGCAGAAATCGCGGTCTCAGGTAGCGAACATGGATTTGAACCCAGCAATGCGACGAATCGGATTGAATGGCTAAACCAGTATTACCAGTGGAAGAAAAAACAGATCGCTGGGCTAAACCACAAAACTCGTTCGCGACAAGACTCGCTCTGGGCGCTTTGTAGAATTGGAACACCATCATCTCTCCAAGCTATTTGCAAAGGGCTTGATGATTTAGAGGAAGATGTCCGCATGGTGGCATACAGCGCGATTTCGAT
>JAYUAV010000291.1:0-3209 GCA_043741175.1 Verrucomicrobiota bacterium | reverse complement strand
CACATTGCAGGCGCAAATTATTACCGGCGTCAATCAACCTGCCTGGGGCACTGTCAGTCCTGCGAGCGGCAACTACACGTTGGGCACACCCGTGGCATTCGTGGCAACACCCGCAACTTATTTCTTGTTCAGCAACTGGTCTGGCAATCTGAGCGGCACAAACAATTCGATCCCCATCGCCGTCACCACGAACATGTCCGTTACCGCAGTGTTCACCGAACGCTTCACCACGAATCACCCCACCCCGTATTGGTGGCTGGCGGCAAACGGCTACACGGCCAATCAAGAAACCGTCGTCACCAACATGGGAGCGAACGGATTTCCGCTCTGGCAGTCGTACATCGCCGGACTTATCCCCACAAACCCGACGAGCCAACTGCGCTTCACCAGCCAGTCATTGTTGCAGGGGACAAATCTGGTGCTGACTTGGAACAGCGTCACCGGGCGAGTTTATACAATTTGGACAACCACCAATGTTGCGAGCGGCTTCAATGTTCTGCCGGGTGCTGTAGCTCTGCCCGCGACCGTGCAAGCTTTCACCAACCCGTTCGCACCGAATTCGTCCGGGCAATTCTATCGTCTGCAAGTCCAGAAACCGTGACGGCAGTCGCCGCTTAAGAATTGTACACGAGTTCGTAGGCTCTGACTGACCGTTCCCACGAAAAGTCCGCCGCGATGCCTTGGAGTCGGTAATGGTTCACCAACTCTTTGTTCTCAAACAAGGTCAGAGATTTTCGGATCGCCTTTACTAATCCTTGAGGGGTTGGATCGCCAAATTTAATTCCGTTCGCAGCAACACCATCCACGGCATCAATCACCGTGTCATCCAGTCCTCCCGTGCGCCGAACAATCGGAATGGCTCCATATCGTAGGCTGTATAGCTGGTTTAATCCACAAGGCTCAAACCTCGATGGCATCAGATAAAAATCACATCCAGCCTCGATCTGGTGCGCCAGCGAGTGGTCATAGCCGATTTGCACTCCCACATTGGATTTGTTCAACCGCGCCAGATTCAGCATCGCTTGTTCGTAATGATTCGATCCGCTGCCAAGCATCACGAACTGCATTCCGTCACCGATCACTTCGCCCAAGGCTGCGAGCAGAAGATCAATTCCCTTCTGATCCGCCAACCGCGTCACCGTTCCAAACAATGGGATGTTCGGGTCAACCGGAAATCCGAACCGTTCCTGCAAGGCTGATTTGCAAACGGCTTTGCCAGCCATGTTATCAGCACCAAATGATGCCGCGAGACATGGATTCGAGATCGTGTTCCATTCCTCGTAATCAACTCCGTTCAAGATTCCGCTGAGAACATTCTGTCGCTTGCGTAACAGTCCGTCCAAGCCTGCGCCATATTCCTGAGTCGTGATTTCGCGCGCGTATCTCGGGCTGACCGTCGTGACGGCATCCGCACACGCGATGCCCGCTTTCAAACAATTTATCTGCCCGTAAAACTCCGTCGTATCAGAATTAAACTCCGTCGCAGGAAGATTCAACATGGTGAACGCGCTTGCTGGAAAGACACCCTGATACGCCAGATTGTGAATCGTGCAACAGACGCGCGGAGCGTGTTTCCACACGGAAGTTTTGACGTCATGTTGAACCAGCAACGCCGCCAAGCCCACAGGCCAATCATGCAAATGCAACACTTCAGGTTTAAGTGGTAAGTGACGTGCCAGATTTACCACGCACTTGGACAGGAAAATAAATCGCTCGGCGTTGTCGCCATAATCCGCTCCGTTCTCGTTGTAAATTCCAGCGCGATCAAAATACGCAGGCTTATTTATGAAGTAGATCGTGAGCCGATCTGAAACGTCCAGTGCGAACAATTCAGCCGTGACACGCTTCGCCCCCAGAGGCAGATCGAACTTCCAATCCACGCGACGCAATCCAAGAAGTTTCTCGCGAATGCCCCGATACAACGGCGTGACAATTCCTACCTCATGTCCCGCCGCCGCCAACGCCTTTCCCAACGCACCGACAGCATCGCCGAGTCCGCCAGTTTTTGAATACGGGTAAACTTCGCTGCTTGCGAGGAGGATTCTCATGGCGAAGCGGAGGAGGAATTACGAGGCCGCGATGCGCGCCGTGCCAAGATATTTTTGCAACGGCTCAGGGATCAACACGCTGCCGTCTGCTTGCTGATACGTTTCCAGCAACGCAACGAACAATCTCGCCAATGCAGTGCCGCTGCCATTGAGAATGTGCGGGAATTTATTTTCGCCAGCCTCCGTCTTGAAACGCATGTTCATCCGGCGTGATTGAAAATCTTCGCAGTTCGACACGCTGGAAACTTCCAGATAACTCCCCTGCCCTGCGGCCCAAACTTCGATGTCGTACGTCTTCGCGCTGCCGAATCCCATGTCGCCGGTGCAAAGTGAGATCACGCGATAGTGCAGGCCGAGCGATTGCAACACGCGCTCCGCATTCGCAACCATCTTCTCTTGCTCCGCGTAACCGTCCTCCGGTTTCACAATCTTGATGAGTTCAACTTTGTCGAACTGATGCACACGAATC
Source organism: Verrucomicrobiota bacterium (assembly GCA_043741175.1). Classification (GTDB taxonomy): domain Bacteria; phylum Verrucomicrobiota; class Verrucomicrobiia; order Limisphaerales; family JADLHS01; genus JADLHS01. Next base: position 692 of record JAYUAV010000291.1, on the reverse strand, counting down.
ATTCCGCGAGTTCCCACTCCTGCCGCTCCTGCCTCACCACGGAAACACGGCGTGTAAGCGCAGTAAAAAATGGGAAGCTGTTTCTCCGCTAACAATTCCTCACGATGGATGTTTGCAACGGGAGTTTCTGCCGTAGGAATCAAATACAACTTGCCGAGTTCTTCCACCTTGTCGCCTTCGGCCACGCCGTAGTATTGATCTTTGAATTTCGGAAATTGTCCGACACCGACGAGGCAATCTTCGTTCACCATGTAAGGCGGCGAAACTTCCGTGTAGCCATGCTGCGTCGTGTGAAGATCAAGCATGTATTGGATCAACGCACGTTCCAGTTTCGCGCCCCAGTTTGTGTAGAGGAGAAAACCGCTGCCGGACAACTTTGCGCCCCGCGCAAAATCTACCAGCTTCAAACACTCACAAAGTTCGACGTGCGACTTGGGCTTGAAAGTAAAGTTTGGCTTCTCGCCATGCGTGCGGACGAGAGGATTGTCCTCGGCAGTTTTTCCGAGTGCCACGGATTCATGCGGGAGATTCGGAAGGCGCAGCATCAATTCATCGCGCGTTTCTTCCGCTTTCTTAGCCTCCGCATCCAGCGAGGCGATCTGATCGCCCAAGGTTTTAGTTTCCGCCTTTTTTGCTTCTGCCTCGGCGAGTTTCTTTTGCCCCATCAACGCGCCGATCTCTTTTGAGACGCG
>JAYUAV010000290.1:0-3281 GCA_043741175.1 Verrucomicrobiota bacterium | reverse complement strand
CGGGAAAATCTTCGCAGCCGCTGATGCCCGCCGCTAGACGCATGTCCTTCAACATGTGCTTCACCGAAAACTGCGGCGAGAAATCTGCGCTCCGTAACTTGGGTTCTTTGAGTTTCGCGAGCGGCGAGCAACCCATGTTCGTCGAGAACACCGAGAAGAATACGCCATCAGAAATTCCTGCTCGTCGCGCCATTGTGAGAGCTTCGCACAATCCCTGAAACTGCACCGCGATGTTTAAGTTCATCGCCAACTTGAGCGCCGCTGCTTGTTCGGTCGTGCCGATCACGAGCCGATGTTCGGAGATGAGCGCGAGCAACGGCTCGACTTCGGCGATCAATGCCGCATCGCCACCGAGATAGAAAACCGTCTTCTTAGTTTCTGCGGCAGGTTTGCTTCCGGTGAACGGTGCTTCGAGATAACGCGCGCCGCGCGCCGCGACGAAGGCCGCGAATTTTGTGCTGCTCGCCGGATCAATCGTGCTCGACTGTATCACGATTTTTCCAGTGCCAAGCACGGGAGCAATTCTCTGTAACACGGCTTCCACCGCTGGCGGATCAGACACGACGATCTGCACCACGTCGGCTTCCACCGCTACAGCTTCCGGCGTCTCACGCCACTGCGGCGACGAGGGTTGCGGCGTGCGATTCCAAGTTCCCGACAGCACTCCGGCGGTAGCGTAGTTCCGCGCGTAAATGCCGCCGATGATTCCCAGCCCGATGACACCAATTCTCATGGATGTAGTTTGCCGCTTTCGTTGGAGTGCGCGCAATGTCGAAACCGGACAACCCGAAAAATATTGGTGACGGTGGCGGGACTCGAATCCGCATGACTTTTCCAAATCAAAACTTCAAGCCTATCAACGATTCATCACCGCACCGTTGCGCGATCTCGCAGCCAAGCCAAGTCCAGATTCCCCGGCGACATCTCATTGTGATCATGGTAACTGGCGGAGTAGGCTTTGATGGTGCGCGCATCCGTCCAGCGATGCCATTCCACATGAGCATCAGAGAACGAGAGTACCGCGCCGCGCTCGTGCGTGCTGGAGGGGAAGGTGAAGAATGAATCCCGATCCATGTTCATGCCAAATGCGGGGCCACAGATGCTGTTGGAATTCACGTCTGTGAATAGGAACGTGCCGCGCGGCATCGCCGCCGATAATTGCGAGTGTTTTTGGAAGATGCGATGTGTCGGACTACTGCCGCCGACCGGTGTCATTCGCGTATCCCACAGGCCTTGCCAGCCGACGTAGGCATTGAGTGAGTAACTGCGTTTGGTGCTGTGATTCGCACCACCCACGCGAACGGTGTCGCGGTCGGTGGGACAAACGTAGATGCGGATCGTTCTGATGTAGGCGGCGAACTGTGCGTATGTCGGACTCAGAATGTATTGCTCCGTAGTGTTGGCAGCGGCATTGACGAAAGAGCCTTGAACCCAACGTTTCAGAGACGTGTCTGGTGTTGTGTTTCCGCCGTTGCCTGGAACCCAGTCGGAATTATCTGTCACGTAAAGCATCCATGTTGTGGCGAGTTGTTTTTGATTCCCGATGCACTGAACTCGGCGAGCCTGACGTTTGGCGCGGGCCACAGCCGGAAGCAGCAACGTCGCCAGCACCGCGATGATGGCAATGACCACCAACACCTCAATGAGAGTGAAGGCACGACAGATTTTTGTGCGAGCTTTCATTTATCCGGGGATTGACGGCGAAAGCGAACCATAGAAGTCAGGGGAACACAAGCGTGGCGGAACACTGCCGTTGAATTAGCGACCGAGAGCGCGCAAGCCCAGCCCCATAGGGGCGTCATCTTTGTAGTTATTGCCACACACCAAACAAAGCTCCGCAGGAGCGACATCGTCCCGTTGATGCTGCTCCTACGAGGCTTTGGTGATTGCGTGTGTCGTTTCTACTACGATGTCACTCCTACGGAATTCACCAAAGCTTCCCACTTGGGCAACTGTTCACTTTGCCTAAATTGCATCTGCCAGTTCCTGCCACAGCAGCGCACTCAACTTTTGTCCATGAGCGAAGATGTCTAGATCGAATTTCTCGTTGGGCGAGTGCGCGTTGTCATCCGGCAGCGCGAGGCCGAGCAGCAATGTATCTGCGCCGAGGATTTTCTTGAACTGGTTCACGATGGGGATCGAACCGCCTTCGCGCAACAACACGGGTTCGTGTCCAAACGCTTTCTTCAACGCACGCAACGCAGCCTGCGCGTCGTCGCTCGTGGGCGAAACCATGTAGGCTTCCGCGCCATGACCGGAAACGATCTCCATCTCTACGGTGTCAGGGCAATGCTTCTCCAGAAATGCGCGGACGTGCTTGATGACTTTGGCGGGTTGTTGGCCGGGCACGAGGCGGGCGGTGATCTTGGCTCGCGCCCAAGAGGGAACGATTGTTTTGCTGCCGTCGCCTTGGTAACCGCTGGTGAGGCCGTTGATCTCGAACGTAGGGCGCGCGGTGCGCTGTTCGTCGGGTGTGAAGCCGCGTTCGCCGTGGAGTTCGGGCACGCCGAGGAATTTGCGGTAGGCGTTTCGATTGAACGGAACACGCGCCATTTGTTTGCGTTCATATTTTGTCAGCGGCACAACGCCGTCGTAAAAGTGCGGGATGACGATGCGACCTTTGGCGTCGTGAACCTTGGCGAGCAATCGCGACAACGCCATCGCCGGATTTTCCACCGAACCGCCGAAGATGCCTGAATGCAGATCGCGCGACGGGCCGCGCAGGATAATTTCAAACGCCGCGATGCCGCGCAGGGCGTAGGTGAGCGCGGGATGTTTCGCGCTGGGGATGCCGGTGTCGGAGATCACCACGGCATCGCACGCGAGTTCGGCGCGATGTTTCTGGAGAAAGCCAGCGAGACTTTTGCTACCGACTTCTTCCTCGCCTTCGATGACGAATGTGAGATCGCACGGGAGTTCCGTTCCGGTCTTGAGATAGGCTTCAACGGCTTTCAAGTGCGCGAGGTTCTGACCCTTATTGTCGCTGGCTCCGCGCGCGAACAATGAGCGTCCACGAATCGTCGGCTGGAAGGGCGGCGTCTTCCAGAGATCGAACGGCTCAGGCGGCTGCACGTCGTAATGGCCGTACACCATGAAGTGCCGTCGCTTGGCGGAAGATTTTTTGCGCGGCGTCTTGGCGATGACGATGGGATTGCCGTCGGTCGGACAAGCGCGGGCGTCGAGTCCGATGTCGCGACAATGTTTCACGAGCCAGTCGGCGCAGGATTGCATATCCGGGCGGTGCTGCGGTTGGGCGGAGACGCTGCGGAAGCGGACGTAGG
>JAYUAV010000289.1:0-2729 GCA_043741175.1 Verrucomicrobiota bacterium | reverse complement strand
GCACGCGCGTGAGCAATCCCTCAAACTCATCGCGCTGCGCGGAGTTGGCGAGTTTGCCGGTGAAGGCGTCCGTGACGAAAAACGTGTCCAGCGAGATGCCATCGGTGCGCGTGAAAATCTGCGCGCTCAGAATCGTCAAGCCCGCCGCGCTGAGTGAGCCAGCCATTTTGCCGAACAGCCCGGCGCGATCCCAGGTGCAGACGCGCACCACGCTGTAACCGCGATCCGGTTCGTTGTGCAGGTTGACCACGGGCGCGAGCGGTTTGTTTTCCTCCATGACTTGCAAGCGCATGAAGCGATGCGTGAGCAACAGGTCTTCGTGGATCTGTCGCGCGGAATGGATCTGGTAATAACGCAACGGCAGCGCGGCGAAATGCGCCTTGAGTTCCTCCTCGCTGAACGGCGTGGGCAACAACTCCTCTACTTCCTTCATCAAAGATTCTCGCTGCTTCTCCTCGGCGCGAATGAACTCTGTCCCGCCTGTGAGCAGCGGCATGGCGCACTGGTGGAGTTGCCAGAGCAATGAATCTTTGAAGCCGTTCCACAGCTTGTCGCTCGTGGCTTGCGAGTCCACAAACGTCAGCACGGTGAGAAGCGAGAGCGTTTCCGGCGTCTGAATCTGCCGCGCGAAATTGCGGATCACGGACGCATCATCCATGTCGTGCCGCTGCGAGATGATGGCCATGAGCAAGTGATGCTCGATGAGCAATCCCAGCGTGCGCTCCGCCGGGCCGTCCAGTCCGATGCGTTTGCTCACGCGCGCGGCGAGCTTCGCGCCGATCTCGGAATGATTGCCGTGGCCGTCCGGCTTGCCGGTGTCATGCAACAGCAGCGCGAGATACAGCAGGAAAGGATGTTCCGCCTCTTGGAAAACCGGCGTGTAACTGGCATACGGAGATTCCTTCGCTTCCCAAACGCGATCCAATTGCTCAATGCAGATGAGCGTGTGTTCGTCGGCGGCGTACTGATGATAGAACTCATGTTGCACGAGGCAGGTGAGCTTGCCGAACTCAGGGATGTACTTGCCGAGAAAATCCACCTCGTGCATCGCGCGCAGGATCGGCGCGACGTTTCCACGCTGGTTGAGAATGGTGAGAAAAGTTTCCGCCACATGTTCGTCGCGGAGGAATTCACGATCCACAAGTTCGAGCTGGCTGCGGATGAGCTGGGCGAGGTTGGAGTGGATACGCAAGCCGCGTTGTTGTGCGTGGAGAAAGACGCGCATCAAGCGGCGCGGCTGATCGCGGAAGACGCGATTGCTCGTGGCGTGGATATCGCCGTTGATGAATTTGAATCCATCCACCGGCTCGGCTTCCTTGCCTTTGGGCAGATAACGCCGGATGGAAAGACGCGAGGGCGGCTCTTTGATGAACGCCATCCGCTGCTCCAGCGTGCGCGTGATGATGTAGATGTTGCGCGAGTGCGTGTAGAGATCGCGCATGAACTTCTCGATGCGTTTGCTGGGTGAGCGATCACCGTAACCAAGATTCAACGCCACACTCGGCTGCAAATTCTTGGTCAACGCATCGGAAGGTCGGGCGATGAGGTAATGCAACTGCGTCCGCACGCGCAGCAGAAAATCATACGCGGCTTCGAGCTGCTTGCGTTCACGCGGCATCACCAGTTCGTGCTTCTCCAATTCCGCCAGCGAACGCGTGCGATACTTGAAGAAGGACATCCAGAGCAGGTTCTGGTAATCGCGCAAACCACCACAGCCGTTCTTGATGTTCGGCTCCTGCATACAGGCCGAGTTGCCGAATTTGGCGCGGCGCGTGGCCTGATCTTCCAACCGTGCAGCGATGTACTTGTCTTCGTATCCTGAAACGCATTTGGCCAACACCGTTTTCTGAAACTTGGTGAACAATTTCTCGTCGCCTGCGATCAATCGCGCCTCGATGAGTGATGTGCGTGTCTCAATGCGGCGCGCGTCATCCTTGTCGTTGGCAGCATCTACACATTCGCTGATGGTGCGGACAGCGTGACCGGGTTTGAGGCCGAGATCGAAGAGTGTGAGCCAGACGCCGTTCAACATGCGTTCCAAGATCGGCAACGGTTTCATCCCGTTCGCTACCTGGCCTTCGTGCAGAAATAAAAGATCAATGTCGCTATGAGGATTAAGTTCACCACGTCCATAGCCGCCGAGCGCAACGAGTGTGATGGGTGGAAAACTGTTTTTCGCGCTTTGAGTCAGGTTGTTGTAAGCCGTGGTCCACAAGGCGCGGATGACGCAATCCACCACAGCGGTGCGCATCTGGCAGATTTCCAAACCGCCGCGACCGTTCTGGTGCGCGAGCTTGAGGCGATGCGTCGCTTGCTTGATGAAAGCCCTAAAGCGTGGCAACTCCTGGGAAACCTCGCGGCTCGGCGGCAAAGCCAGTCGCTCCGCCGCGTCTGCCTGAATTTTTTTTAGCAAGTCCTGCACGGGCCAACAGATTGCGGAGAAAACTGGCAGGAAGCAAGAAGGCGCGCGGGAGTTGGAGTTCAAGCTTTAGCCTGCTGTTCTCTGAAACGCTGAAACGTAATATCCAGCAAGCAATGAATCACATTTTTAGAGAGTTTTTGTTTGCAAACCTATCCAATAGGAGTAGAACGCACCGTGAAACATGTCATAAAATAACTTAAAAAACATTTTGCGTAGCTTTGGCTACGGTTCTACCGAAAACCGGCAGTTTTCAAATTCACAGAACCAACCAAGCACGCGCCCATCGGGCGCGGCTTGGCGTACTTCT
>JAYUAV010000288.1:0-3285 GCA_043741175.1 Verrucomicrobiota bacterium | reverse complement strand
GGAGCGATTCAGATTTGCCGACACGTCTAAATAGCGGACTTCAATTTGATTTCCATTCGCGATCTGAAGTTTGCCGTCGTTGACCGCCGCGCCCGTCAGCGTTGCAACACTGCCGGTGAACGAACCGCCATTTCCATTCGCGAGCAACGTGTAGTTCTCACCAATCGTCTCAGTTGAACTGCGAACAAGCACAGCGACCGACGCGTTGCCAGCGCGGTCGCGATCAATCACCGTGATCTTCATCGTGTCCGGCGCGCGATACGCCCCGCGATCCAACGCCACCAGACTCAGTCCTGCCGCCACAAGATCACCTGACGTGACGAGCGCGAAATCCTGATCCGTGAACAGCGAATCCACGCGCGCGTCCTGCACAACTTTTCGGGCGCGAACGCGAACGATGTATTCCCCGGCAGCAGGCTCAGCGATATAAACACCTTCGACGTTGTTGATGCTGTCGTGACCCGTGGCGTTGGGAACAGACTCGCCCCGGTCAAATTGGTTTCCGCGAAAGATCGCTCCGTTCGGCGCGATGACTTCGAGATCAAGATCGTTGACCAACGCCGGAATTGCGCCGGGGAAACCGGGAACGTCGGTGTAAGTCAGCGTGACTTTCAACGATTCATTGGCGCTCGCGACAAGAATGTTTTTCTCGAATACCTGATTGTTCGTGAGCAACGCGGATTGATCCACGAAATCCACGGCGCGCGGCGAGCCGATGATTTGCGTGAGGTCAACACGTCCCCAACCTTCGTCGTTGTTCGGTGTCGGGCCCGTGCCGCTCGCATCATCGAGGTCAGCGGCGGAATTGATGAGCGCGGCTTTGACGAGCGCAGGCGACGGCGTGGCATTGGTGTGCGTGGTGCGATAGAACTGCACGAACACCGCCGCCGCGCCGGAAACATGAGGCCCGGCCTGACTCGTGCCGCCTTGATATTGATAACGCGGCGAGATACCCGCCCACGCGTATTGATCCGTGGCGGATTCAGATTGCAGCGATGCGATCCAAGTCCCCGGCGCACAGACATCCGGCTTGATGCGTCCATCTTCGCACGGGCCGCGACTGGAAAAATCCGCCATTGCTTCCGGCCCTTCGCCATAGATCACAAAGTCCACGCGATTATTCTGCGATGCGCCGGTGGCGATGACATTTTTCGCGACCGCTGGGCTGCCGATGGTCTGTTGCCCCGCACCGGCGTTGCCTGCGGAGAACTCCAGAATGTATTGCTGATCGCCAAGCGTGAGCGCATCCGCATCGCGCACGAGTGCGTCGAATTCCATCGCACTGATGTCGTAACGCCCTTGAGTGTCATCGCCCCAACTGTTCGAGCCGATGTCTGCGCCCGCACGTTTCGCATCGCGCGTGAGACGTTCGTAACTTGGCGGTGCGGCATAATTTCCCACGCCGTCAAAGATGCGTTGCGCGATGATGCTCGCGCCGGGCGCAACACCGAGGCCGTAGAGATTCCCATCCGCATCCGTTTCGCCGCTTGCGCCGTTGCCCGCGATGATTCCGGCGCAATGCGTGCCGTGAGAATGTTCGTCCGCCGCATCATCCAATTGTCCCGGCGAACCGTAGTGGAAAAACGCCGGCGTGCGACCGAGCAGATCAGGGTGCATCGTGAGCGCGTCGCCATTGTTCAACCCGCTGTCCGCCACCGCCACCGTCACGCCGCTGCCGTCGTATCCGAGAGATCGCATCGCCAACAGATTCGGCCCGCCATCACCCGCGACGATCTTGGATGCGATCTCATCGTTTAACTTCATCTTTGGTGCAGACTCAATCCACAGTACAGAGTCAGACGCCGCGAGTGAGTCGAGTTGCGCCTTCGTGATCACGCCGCGCAATACGCGTCCGCTGCCGAGTTTCGTTTCCTGCGTGAGTTGGGTGAAGCGACTTTTCGCCTGTTGTGCGTCGGACTCGTTCGCTTGAGCGGAAAGCAGCACGGCGATTTCGAGTTGATCGCCCTTGGTGCTTTCCCTGACCTGCCGCAATCGCGAGTGAACCTTCTGCTCCGTACGATACTCTCCGACGAATTGAACGAAGCCCAGCGCACGAATCTCCGCCAAGTTGACGTTCTCCAACTTCGCCACGAACGCGTCATCAGGAATATAATTAAGCAACGTGACACCGAGCTTGGCCAGTTGCACGCGCCACTGCGGCTTGAGCGATTCGCGGAATTGAATGACGAACAGACCGGAACTCGGAGAAGAAGCGGGCGTGGCAACAAGCGACTGAGTTCTCGCCGGCGTCGGCGCGGTGGAAAGTGGATTGCGAAGCCGGATGGGTTTGTTGTTCTGCGCTGAAGCGACAAAAGCAAACGCAACGCCGCAGACAAGAAAGAGGCTGCTGATACGTCGCACGAAAGCCGGGAACTTCACGCTGCGACGGTAACTGACGCGAACGGGAAAAACAAGGCGACCTTCAAACCGCGAACTATACAAACAATACGAAAAGGAAGTGACCCGAATTTCACGAATTAACACGAATTCCTGAAGTCGGTATTCAGCAACGGAGTTGCGCCAGAAGGTAGCCCACGGCGTAAGCCGTGGAAAAAGCGCAGAACCGACAAGCCCCGACAGGGGCGATAGACTTGCGCAGATTTTCTTTCGCCCCTACCGGGGCTTGAATTGCTTCCAACTTAACCCTCGCGCCGTGGAGCGTGCGGGCTGGATCGGCGTCCCGTTCCGCGTGGAGAATTCATCAGCCTAGCGGCAGAAGGGCCGCGCCCCAACTGGCCGACGAATGCCATCATCCGGAACGTGGACTCCAATGCTGGAGAGATTTCGGGGCTGATCCGCGACTGGACTGCAAACCGTCCGGCAGCGATGCGGGGCGTGATCTGGTATCGGTTGCCGATCGCGACCGACAAACACAACTGGGATTGGAGAACGCTCGATGCCGTGATGGCCGGGCGGGATTTGTAGGTGAAGCGTTGTTTTGGTGTTCGCATTATTGCATCTGAGCCGCAACGCGGCAGCGGATATTAGCCAGCCACGAAGTGGCTGGTTTTGAGTTGGAGATTGTTTGTCGCGAAGCGACCAAGGAAACGGGAGATATTTCCTCCGTCCTTTCAGGACGGGTTTTCTTACCGGCTTTTCCAGCCACGTTGTGGCTGGCTAATTTCCAGTTGTCCCTTCGGGACAGTTGAGGTTGGTGCGACGAGTTGGCAGGTTGGTTTTGTTTCTTGGTAAGCCAAACAAACAACTTGCCGGAAACCAACTGTCGGACTTAAATCCATTCATGCACCAATCCACTTGGCCAACCCACCTCGTGCTAGAACAACC
>JAYUAV010000287.1:0-2690 GCA_043741175.1 Verrucomicrobiota bacterium | reverse complement strand
CGACTTCGAGGCCGAGCATCGTGAGCCGCTCCGCGAGTTCCTCGGGCGACCAGTTGAAATCAACGTATTGCTTGAGCCAGTTCAGGGTGACTTTCATGGGGGAATTATTCGGTGTAACCGGGCAGGTGATGTTTCGCCCAGTGTTTGAGCGCGCGATGTTCGTGGCTGGTCAGTAATCGAATGTTGCGTTGCAGCCGTGCAACCAGCTTCGGGTCGCGGGTGAAGAAATCGTGGTCGGCCGTTTTGACAGTTTTAGCCCGCTCCACCCATTCTTGCGCGTCCAGCGTCGCCGCATCTTCCGACTCACGGCAGAATTCACACTGGAGAAACGCCTCCAAGGTGCGCAGATGAAGACCGTCTTGTGCGCGTGGTTTGCTCCGCGTCACGGCAAGCTTTTCGGCGTAAAGCCAGCCGGCATCCAGCACTCGAAAGGTGAAATCTGGCGTCCGCGCCTGCCGGGCATTACGCGTCGCTTCCTTCCGCGTCAGCCGCACGCCTTCCTCCAGAAAATCAACCTCGATGCCACGGAACGAAATCGTGTGCGTTTCCACCTTGAACGGCGCACCCAGCAGCGCTTCCGCCTCCTTGACCGTCGCGCCCATGAAATCAATATCCTTGCTCAGCCACATCGCCTCGTCCGCCGGGGAAAACTCTGGCGCGGGGAAATCTACATCCGCCCAACGCTCCAGCACCGTGCGATAAAACCAGCACGCGCCGCCGCCAATCAAAACCCACTCCGTGAACTGCCCCGGAAATTCTTCCGCGAGCAGTTTCAGGTGTCGCCGGAACGCCGGCCAGTCGTTGATCTTGGGCAGCGCCATGGTCAGTCAATAAACATCACTTTGGTCCGCCGCTTGACGAGGACGCAGTCGGCGAACTCGCCGCTCATCTGCTTCAATTCCTCCGGCGTGTAGCGGTTGCCGGGGAGTTCTTTCCACTTCTGCTTGCGCGCGTAGCCCGCCGCGCGCTCGGCCTCGGCGGCTTCGTCCTTCGGCAATCTGATATGGCCCGGTCGCCGCATGGGATGGTTCAAAACTGTTTCAAAAACCGCGTGTCGTTCTCGTAGAATAGCATGGCGATGCGTTCACGCCGCCAGCATCTCGCGGACGTGGGTGATGTCGCGCTTGCTGACCGGTCGCACGTTGGCCGCCTCCACCGTAACCACGGCGGCGGTGCTGCCATCCAAGGTGGTGAATTCAACCTCATAGGCGAGGCCGTCACGATAGATATGCACAACGGTTCCCACGTCGCCCGCCTCGAGTTTTTCCGCCGGCAGGTCGGCCTTCAATACCACGCGCTCGTGTTCTTTGATCATAAGTTCGCTCACTCTCTGGCCGGATAGGCTGTGACCAATCTAGCGACTGCCGCCCCGGTGTCCATAATCCAAATGGTTTGCACGGTCGCCAGTTTGCCTGACGGCGTTTCAATCCGGCCAACGATGACAAACTTCCGCCCGTGCGCTGACGTTGAACTGCTCGAAACATCGGCTTCCCGCGCCAGTTTGAGCAGGGCATCCGCCAGAATCTTCCAGTCGTCGCGAAGAAATCCGAACCGCTCGAAGAACTCCGCCTTGCCACCGTTGTCGGGATGCGACGCGGCGAGCAGGTAGTCCGCAATCTTCTCGCGTTCCACCACGGCTTGCTCGGCGTTGGGCAATTTCATGCCGGGATTTTCAGAACTGTTTCAAGAACCGCGTGTCGTTCTCGTAGAAGAGGCGGATGTCGGTGATGCCGTAGCGGAGCATGGCGATGCGTCAATCGCTCACGCGTAGGCGAGACGGCCCTTAGGTTCCGGGATCGGGCGGCCCAGCGACTTGGCGGTGGCGATCCATTCCCTGATGACCACGTCCACGTTCTTCAACGCGGTTTGCTTGGTCGCGCCGTCGGCCATGCAGCCGGGCAGTTCCGGCACTTCCGCGATGAACGCCTTGTCGTCCGCGCTCCAGCTAACAGCCGTCTGGTATTTGTTCATAGTTTGGTGGCGATGGGCAGGACTTTATCAAAGTGACTGTCGCAATGTTCCAGTAACAGCTTGTTGTTCGCAGCGCAGGCGGCAACCACAATGTCCGGCGTGGAGGCGGTGACGCCTTTTTCGCGGCAGCGGCGCGCCAGCGATCTCGCGCTGGCCCAAACTTGTTCGTTTACTGGATAGAGCCGCAGTTCCTCCTCCAGTTCTTCCAAGGCTTTTTTCTCGGCAGTTCCTTGCGCGCCGTTCCAAAGTTCAACCAACGTCATGTCGCACCAGGCCGCATCGCCACGCGCGAGCAGCGTCTTGACGCGCTGCCCCGGAGCGCTGTCGCGCCCGCGCAGGAACTCAATCCAACTGGAAGCGTCCACCAGCGTCATCACTTCTTCTCCCATTTATGGTCTTGGCGCATCCGCCGGAGGTCTGCCTGCGACATGAAGTCAGGACAGGAGCCATGCAGCCGTTCCGCCATTTCTTCAAGGCGGCGGCGGCGATTAAATTCATCCACGGCGGTGACGACCGCATCCCTTTTGGTCTTTGCACCGGTGTGTTTGATGGCTTCCCGGAGCGAATCGTCTGGAATATCAATTGTCGTTTTCATGCTTCCATTATATCAAACTAAGGATTCCAGTCAAAGACAGTTGGGAATCCTAAAACTGTTTCAAAAACCGCGTGTCGTTCTCGTAGAAGAGGCGGATGTCGGTGATGCCGTAGCGGAGCATGGC
>JAYUAV010000286.1:0-6847 GCA_043741175.1 Verrucomicrobiota bacterium | reverse complement strand
AACGAACTTGAACTGCTCAAACTTCCAACGGAGGACGGCAAAACGGTCAGCCAAGTCTCGCAGGTCTTGAAGCGTTATGTGGCGGTGGCGTTTGAATTGCCTTCCGGCGAAATGACGACGGCGGAATTTAGTCGCGCGGTTGCAGGCAGTGAAAAAGTCGGAAGCGAACTCGCCGCCAGCGTCAGTGAATTCCTCCGCCAGTGTGATGAACGGAAGTTTTCGCCCACGGTTGGAGTTCAAGCTTCAGCTTGTTCCCGCGCGCTGGAACTCGTTGACGTTGGCGAACGTCGTCGCGCTGAACTCCGTCAGGTTGCCAAGCCTACATGAACAGCAACTTCGAGTTTCAATATCCGTGGGTGCTCGCGCTGCTGGCGTTGTTGCCCGTGTACGCATTTTTGCGCGGGCGCGTGGGGAAACATTCGGCGTTGAGCTTTTCGAGCGCGGACATCGCACGCGCGGCGGGCGCAACAGCGAAGGCTGCGGCGGGAAGGTTGTTGTTGTTTCTAAGGTTGTTGATCGTCGCGCTGCTCATTGTCGCTTTGGCTGGGCCGCGATTTGCAAATGACCGCACTGAGACGCAGGCGAGCGGCGTGGACATCATGCTCGTGCTGGATTTGTCGTGGAGCATGATGGCGCTCGACATGAGCGGGCCGGGCGAACGCGTGACGCGCTACGACATCGCTTCCAGCGTGCTGGAAGATTTCATCCGCAAACGCCAGAGCGACCGCATCGGGCTCGTGGTGTTTTCCGCCGTGCCGTATCTCGCGAGTCCGCTCACGCTGAATCACGTTTGGCTTGCGGAGAATTTGCGGCGGCTTCACATCGGTATGTTGCGCGAACTCGGCACGGCCATCGGAGATGCGACGGCATCTGCGGCCAAGCGTTTGAAAAATTCTCAAGACAGCAAGAGCCGCCTCATCATCTTGCTGACCGACGGCGATAACAACAAAGGCGAGATTGATCCCGTGCCCGCTGCGCAACTTGCTGCCGCGCTGGGCGCGAAGGTTTATACTATCGGCATCGGCGTGGAAGAACCGTGCAAGCTGCCCGCGTTTGATCCCGCCACGGGCAAACTCGTTCTCGACGCCAATGGCAACGTGCAACCGACGCTCGTGTTGCAACCAGCGAATTATTCCGTGCTGCGGAAAATGTCCAACTTGTCCGGCGCGCGGTCGTATCGCGCCACGAATCGTCGGGAGTTGCAGAGCATCTACGATGACATTGATCGTTTGGAGAAAACCGAGGTGAAGCTGCGGCGGTTCACGATCCACACACCGCTGTTCCAATGGCCACTGCTGACGGCGTTGGGATTGTTCGCGCTCGAGTTGTTTTTGGCGAACACACGTTTCAGGAGATCGCCGTGATGAACTTCACCACGCCACATTTTGCGGAACCGCGCTGGCTTTGGCTCGCATTGCTCGGACCATTGGCACTGATCGCATTGCAGGTTTACGCGGCGCGGGCGCGGCGACGGCAACTGGCGCAGGTCGCATCGCCGGATTTTCTGGCGAATCTGACGCGCTCGCACAGTCCGATGCGACGCACGGTGAAAAACATTTTGCTCGTGCTGGCAATGGCCGGAGTTGGTTTCGCCATGGCGCGACCTCAATGGGGAACTCGCGAGATCGCGAGCCAGAATCTGAGCGAGGACATCGTGTTCGCGATGGATTGCTCACGGAGCATGTTGGCGGCGGATATTTCGCCGAATCGTCTTCAGCGCGCGAAGATGGCGGTGCAGGAATTCGTGCGACGGCATACGAATGGTCGCGTCGGGCTGGTGGCGTTCGCGGGGCAGGCATTTTTGTTGTGCCCGCTGACGTTTGATCACGGTGCGTTTGAGGATGCGTTGTTGGCCATGGATGAAAAATCCATCGTCGTGCCCGGCTCAGATGTGGGGCGCGCGCTGGATGAATCGTTCCACGCCATCGAGAAGATGGATCGCAAGAAAGTCATCGTGCTGATCACCGACGGCGAGGATTTGGAAAATGGCGGGGTGAAAGTCGCGAAAACTCTGGCGGAAAAAGGCGTGGTCGTCTTCACCGTCGGCGTGGGAACGGAAGCGGGCGCAGAAATCCGCGTGACGGACGATAAAGGCCAACAAGAACTCGTGCGCGACTCAAAGGGGGAAGTGGTGCGCAGCCATCTGGACGAGCCGACGTTGCGAGCCATCGCCCAAGCGACAAAGGGAATTTATGAACCGCTCGGCGCACTGGGCGAGGGATTGGCAAAGGTGCGGCTGGCTGTGGAGTCGAAAGATTTTGATTTGGGTGGCTCACCCGCGCAGCGGTTTGGAGTGGATCGGTTTCATGTTTTTGTGGCAGCGGTGTTGGTGTTGCTGGTGGTGGAGTCGTTGGTGGGGACGAGGCGGCGCGCGCGCACGGCTGCAATGTTGGCGGTGGCTCTCATGGGAGTTTATGGGACGAATGAGTCTCATGCGACGAATACGACACATGCGACTCACACAAACACCGCGCCCGAACCGACACCCACGAACACGCGCGAGTTGTTCAACGCAGGCACGCGGCGGCTTGGTGAAGGGAAGTTGCGCGAGGCGGAGGCGTTTTTCCAAACCGCACTCACTCGACAAGACGAGCGTCTCCAGCCGCAGTCGCTTCACAACCTCGGCCACGTCCGCTACGAGCAGGGTGCAGAAGAGTTGAAGAAATCCCCCGACGTCAATGCAGCGTCACGACGTGGGGCGAATGCGTTGGATCGTGGCGATGCCGCGTTGCGTGGCGGTGCAGAGGCGTTGGCGGGAGATGATCTCAACAAACTCATCGAAGCGTACTTGAATGGTCGCGGGGCGAGGAAGGAGTTGCGAGAGACGCGGGATCTGGTGCGGCGCGCGATGGAATCGCACGGCGCGGCGTTGTCCAAATGGCAGCGCTCGCTCGGTGATTTCAAGAGCGCGCTGGAGTTGAACCGCAACGACGCGGACGCCAAGCGCAACATCGAGATCATCGAGGAAGCCATCGCCAAGCTGATTGATAAGCTCCGCAACATGGCGCAACTCGCGCAGATGATGGGCCAGCAGAAAAAGGAGCTTGGTGAAATGATGAAGCAGTTGCGCGGGAAGATTCCCGCGCCGGATGCGCCACCGGGAGATGCTGGCGAAGAAGACGAGGACGAAGATGAAGAGGACAAACCCAACGGCCCGCGCGAGGGACAGGAGGAAGGCAAAGGTCGCGAGGGCGAGGAGAAGCGGCAGTTGTCGCCGCAGGAAGCGGGCTGGATTTTGGACGCGTTCAAGCTGGGCGGGAACAAACAATTGCCGATGGGTCAGGGTGAGGAGAAAAAGCCGAAGGATAAGAAAGGGAAGAACTGGTGAACGACGTGATGGGAAAACATCCAACATCCAACATCCAACATCCAGAGAAGCTCCAAACTTCAAACGGCTGCGAAGCACTTGGATTGAAGCTTGGTGCTTGGAATTTCTCTGGAGCCTGGATGTTGGTGCTTGGAGCTTCACTGCATTTCTTGCCAACGCATGTTGTCGCCCAATCTCCCGCTCCACCCCAGCCCGATCCCTTGATGCAGTTGATGCTCTCGCAGCCGTCCATCGAGATCAGCACCAACGTGGAGATTCGCGCGGTGCTCGATCCGATGGTCGTCCGCGTCGGTGAAAAATCCACCTACCGCGTCACGATCAACGCCGTCAGCGATTCGATCAAATGGCCGGATGACATCTATGCGCCGGGCGAGTTGACTTTGAAACAAAGCGCGCGTGGCCAGATTTTGCAACCAGCAGGCGCGGCGTTGAAACCGATGACCACGATCAATCATCACGTCACCGCGAGTGCGACGGGTGAATTCACGATCCCGGAGTTCCGGGTAAAAGTGTATGGCCGCAACGTCACCGTGCCCGCCGCGCGATTGGTTGTTTCGACGAACCTGAATTTCGCTGTCACCAATGCCACGCGTCTGTTCATCGAGCTTTCCGAAACGAACGCCTACTGCGGCCAGCCCGTGAAGGTGCGCGTGCTGATGCCCTCGACTCTGAACAATTTCATGCAAGCACTCCAGCAGGTTCAACTCAATGGCGACGGCATCCTGCTCGACCAATCCGCCGTGCGCCAACGTATCCAGCAGATGGATATCCGCGGGAGCATTTCAACAGCACCAGTTGTATCAGTACCAGTTTATTCTCACACGGGGGCGGACACCAAGCCAACCGTGGACAATGGGAATATCCGTGGGCGCACCGGGCCGACGTTCATTTACGAATCCACGCTCACGCCGCTCGTCGCAGGCAGGATTGATGTGACCGCACAGGCGTTCACGGCGGGAAATCAATTCTCCGGCGGCATCATCATCAGCGGCAACGCGGTGATTCAAGGCGGCCCGCCGCAATACACGTTGCTCGATTCCGATGTCGTGCGGCTGAACGTGGAGCCGCTGCCGCGCGCGGGTGCGTTGCCCGGTTTCAACGGCGCGATCGGCAAGTTCACTCTCGACGCGCCTCAACTCTCGACGAACCGCGTGCGCGTCGGCGACGCTGTGAAACTGCTCGTCACATTCCGCACCGAAGGCGAGATCAAGCGACTGCTCGCGCCGCCGCCGCCCGCCGTGACGAACTGGCAGATGCTCCCGCCGCTGCCCGAAGGCGGACTGGTGATGACGGGAACGGCAACCAACCTGAGCAGCGCGCAGACTTTTTCTTATACCATGATTCCGCTGACGAATGACATGACGGCCACGCCCGCGATTCCGTTCAGCTACTTTGATCCTCAACGGAAGGCATACGTGAACCTGACGATTCCGGCGATGCCGATTCAAGTATCGTCAGGCGCAGCGACCGCAGAAGCCCAAGCCATCGCACAGACGGCGGCGGCGACGACGGATGAAAGCAAACTCAAGTTGAGCGGACTTGCGACCACACCCGGACGAGCGGCGAGTCTGTCGCCACTGCAACTGAGCAGCGGATTTCTGTGGGGACAACTCGTGCCGCTGTTGGGCTTCATCGGACTTTGGTTGTGGGATCGGCGACGGCGTTATTACGAATTGCACCCAGAGGTTCTCGTCCGCAAACGCGCACGCCGCGCCCTGCGACGTGAACGCGTGGCGTTGAACAAAGCGGCGCAAGCCAACGATGCCGCGCGCTTTGTTGACCTGGCGGTGAACGCGTTGAGGATCGGCAGCGCGCCGCACTTCCCCGCCGCGCCACGCGCCCTGGTGGGGCGCGACGTGCTTGAGCTGCTGGATGAAACCGAGCGCGTCGGCAGAGAGGGTGACGTTGTGCGACGGATTTTTTCCGCGACGGATGCGGCGCAATTCAGCACAACCGCCAGCGAAGCGACCGAGTTGCTCACCCTGCGTTCCGACTTGGATCGCGTCCTGGACAAACTGGAGGCTAAACTGTGAACCGCGAAATACGCGAACGCCGGAGCGGAGTGCGCCCGTCATCAGGCGCAGCGACTTCTGCAAGCCATGTTGATTCAAGATTGCGGAGTCTTTCTCTCCGGCGCGAGTTGCTGTGGCCGAGGACGGCCACACTCCGCTTTTTACTTTCGCGTATTTCGCGTGGTTCGCGGTTCAATTTGTTTTTCATCGTCGCCATGCTGCTGAGTTTGTCGAAGTCGCACGCTGGAACAGTTGCTTCCGACAATTCCGACTCCTTCCAACGCGGAACGGTCGCCTACACGAACAATGATTTTCCGCTCGCGGCAAAACTGTTCGCGGAATCCGCCACCACCGCGCCACACGCGGGAACATTCCAAAACCTCGGCAACGCCGAGTGGCAGGAGGGTCGCACCGCCGAGGCGATCATCGCTTGGGAACGTGCATCACACTTGAACTCGTTTGAGCGGAACGCGGAAAACAATCTCAAGTTCGCCCGCGAATCAGCGCAGCTTGAATCGCCGGAGCTGACATGGTGCGAGATCGCGGCGAGTTGGTTGCCAGCGAATGTGTGGGCGTGGCTCGCGTGCGGCAGTCTATGGTTCGCCGTCGGCGCGATGATCTTGCCGGGCGTCTTGCGCTGGCGCAGATCAGCCACGCACCAAGCCGTGGTCGCGCTGAGTCTGGGTGTGTTGCTGCTCACGCTGCCCGCGAACTACGGCGTGGTGACGCGCTCGCAGATCGGCTTTGTGTTGAAACGTGAAACCCCGTTGCGCCTCACGCCAACTGCGGAAGCCGAAGCCTCGACCAGACTTGCCGCAGGCGAACCGGGTCGCGTGTTGCGCGAACGTGGAAATTATATCTTCATCCGCACGCGGCGCACGACGGGCTGGGTCGAGCGCGAGGGATTTACGCTCGTCACGCCGATCAAGAAATAAGTAGCAGCCGACGTAAGAAGGCTCTGACTTCTTTCCCGCTTGCTTGTCTGTTGAACGTGGTAATTTGAGCCTCGTTACCTCGGCTGCTACGTTTGTTTTGCCACCCGCCTCACCCATATCGCATCCCACGACTCATCGGAAACGTGTTCGGCAGATGACGCACTTCTCGCACTTTTCCATCACTCAACAACACCTCCACAATGTCGAAACGGATTTTCACTTCGGGATTCTTGATGAGGCGCAGATAATCCAACGCAGTCTGGGAGATCAAACGCTTCTTGCGCGCGTCCACGGCGGCGGCGGGGCGACCCCACTCCTCCGAGGATCGCGTCTTCACTTCGATGAACACAAGACAATCGTCTTCCCGGAAGATGAGATCAATCTCGCCACGCTCGGAGCGGAAGTTGCGCGTCAGATATTTCATTCCCAGCTTGCGAAGAAACTTTTCCGCCGCACGCTCGCCGAGTTCGCCACGACGCAAATGCTCCGGCCTTTCGTGTCGCGTGAAAATACTTTTGATGCGCTGGACGAGATTCATGCGTGCTCGCTGGTAGGGCGCGTCACTCCGTGCG
>JAYUAV010000285.1:0-11415 GCA_043741175.1 Verrucomicrobiota bacterium | reverse complement strand
ACGACCGCGCTTTTCCAGGCTCACAATTTCCTCTGGCGAAATGTAAGCGGGCTTGTCCGTCATGCCCACGCCCATGTGCCACCGCACGCCTGTGTCTAGTTCGCGCCAGTCGCCGATGGTGCAACACAAACCAGCGGAGGGATGCTGCGCCAATAGGCGGAGGGATTTTTCGATGAAGCCGGGAAGGATTTCATCATCTGACGCAGGGAAATAGAGGAATTCGCCCTCAGCTACATCAATGCCGCGATTCAGCGTGTAGGAGACGCCGCGGTTCTTGTCGTTCTGATGCAGCTTCACGATGTGATGTTTCGCGGCAAAGCTGCGGATCACCTCCACGCTGTTGTCGGTAGATCCGTCATCCACCACGATGATCTCAAGCGGCTGAACGGATTGACCAAGTATTGCGTTTAGACACGTCGGCAGGTGTTTTGCATGATTATAATTTGGTATCACAACCGATAGTGTCGGCAATTTCATCTTCAATTTATTAGAGTAATGTATTTTTTGCGGGAAGTGTAATTTTACACCGCCCTTCCGCCAGTGCGGCACTCGCCTCCGCCAGTCGTTCCGGCGAATCCACAGCGCAACGATAACCCGTCAGCGCAAACCCAAACACCCGTCGCGTATCCACCAGCTTGGGGAACACATCGCGCGGGAGATCGCACGGCGTTCCCGCAGGAATGTGAGCGAGAATTTCCGGCGCGCAGATGCAGACGCCCGAATTGACCCACGGCGATTCATGCCCCTGCCGGGCTTGTTCCGTCGGGCGTTCGAGAAAGCCGACAATGCGACTCTCGTCATCCAATGTCACAACGCTGTTGGATTTTTTCCGCTGATGCAGCAACAACGTGACGAGCGCGCGGCGTTCCTGATGAAAGCGCAGCATGGTCGAAAAATCCTGGTCCGTGACGATGTCGCCGTAATGCACAAGAAACGCTAGCTCGCCGCGAAAGAGCGACTCCACATTCTTCACCCCTCCCGCCGTGCCGAGCAGTTGCGGTTCATACGAGTAGGTGATTTCAATCCCGCCAGTTGCACCGTCACCAAAGTGGTCGCGAATGATCTCCGGCTTGAAATGCAGGTTGACGACCGCCTTATCAAAGCCGTGGTGTTTTAGGTTGCCCAGGATGTAAGCCAGCATGGGTCGCCCATTGAGGGGTAACATCGGCTTGGGGATTTCCCGTGTCAGATCACCGAGACGGCTACCAAACCCGGCGCATAGAACCATGGCTTTCATCAACGTGTATTGGAAAAACGAGTTGCCAATTTTCTACCAAACTCCATCGCTGGCTTTTCGAGATAAATGTGAGTCAAGTGCGCCAGCAACCAAGTGAGCGACACCACCGCTGCGATGAGTATTAGATAGGCCTCCAACCAAGACGATTGAGGATGCCACACAACTAATATTTTGAGGATGATGATTGAAACCGGCCAGTGAAGAAGATAAACGGGATATGAAATTCTCCCAAAATAGCGACTGACTTTATTGTCAAAGACCCTCCTCACAAAGCTTGCGAAAGGGTTTTTCTTGGTAGTTGCCGAATCTACCAATACAGCGAACACGACCAGCCAACCCAGAATGCCTGGGATAAGCCTCGGCTTTATGACAGCCATTCCTACTCCAAATAAGACGAGCAGGGCGGCCTTAATCCGACTTTTACTGGTTAGACCATTAGCCTCGATATCGCGCCAGACCTGATGCGTGATCATTCCAAGAAAAAACCAATGTAACTGCAGTGGAAGAATCGCAGAATTAGGGTTAACCCACTGGATAAAGAACTGCTCGCCGTAATGGGATAAGGAAAATACGACAAATGCCGTTAACACCAGTGTGCCACGCAAACATTTTAGCATTCGGAAGAAAATAGCCGCGCACAAATAGAACTGCCATTCGGTGCTGATGCACCACGCCAACGAGGAAAATGCTGACCCCGCGTTCAACAGCAGATTTTTTGGAATGATTCCGTGGAGCATTGGAATATCCAGAAGAAAGTAAGGTAGCCTGTTTGACTGAATGGGAGTTGTAACATCCAACTGATTGACGATCCATGAATTCTGTGACCAAGGATTTTTGGCAAGTATGTCTATGTAGAACTGGTTGAGAAAAACACCTGCAACAATGCAGAGCATGAAAACAGGCCACAAACGGAAAAAACGCCTGGTTATGTATGGCAGATATGTTTCGTGTCCCTTATCCAACAAATGAAAAATTACAAACCCGCTCATAGCCATGAACATATTGACTGCATCCCAACCAGACAGGTCAAAATAGTTAAAAATCAGCGGCAATACCCCTTTGAAATAAGTCTCGCGATCGTTGGGTGACAGAATAGACAAGCCGACAAAGTATCCGATGTGTGCAAACATAACGTAAATCGCGAGAAACCCTCTCAATCCTTCAAGGAAATCAATGCGTCCAATTTTGGCTGGCGAGGAATGGCTAGTTGTCATGCCTCATTAAGCCAGAAGTCGGCGTGAAAGTAGTGTCGTATAGTGTCGTACATAGATAATTGGCATTTCGTTAATTTATCGCCGCCTGAGCTAAAATCCATTCCGCCGCCGCCGCCAGATGCGCGCCGATAAAATCCGGCTGCACCGATGCATCAATACCGTCCGGCGATTCAATGGGCGCGTCTGTATGCTTGCCCGTCTGCACCAGCACCGTCCGACAGCCCGCGCGAGTGCCGGCGATGATGTCGGTGATGCGATCGCCCACCGCGAAGCTCGCGCGCAAATCTACGCCGTGTTCCCGCGCCGCTTGCAACAACATCCCTGGCCGCGGCTTGCGGCACTCGCACGCCACCCGGTAGGCTGGCAGCGTGGCGTTGGGGTGATGCGGGCAAAAATAGAATCGTTCCACCGGCGCGCCGCCTGCCGCGATGATGAGCCGCTGGAGTTCCGCGTGGACACATTCCACTTCCGCTTCCGTTGCCAGCCCGCGCGCGACCACTGGTTGATTGCTCACCACCAACAGCCGGAAACCCGCCGCCGCCAACCGCTGCAACGCTGTCGGCACACCGGGCAAGAGCCGGAGCTGCGCGGGCTGCGTGAGCAGGTGGACGTCCTCAATCAACACGCCGTCGCGGTCGAGAAAAACGGCGCGCGTCATGACTCGATGATCCGCACCTCGGGCAGCGGCGCGATGAATCGTCCGCCTTGCGCGAGATACGCGGCGTTGTTCTTGATGATGGGTGCGGCGTATTGCCACGCGAGGATGACGCAGTAATCCGGCTTCTGCTCCGTCAATGCGCGCGAGGAGACAATGGGCAGGTGGAAGCCGGGGCTGAACAGGTTTTGCCGCGCGGGATTGTCATCAATGATGAATTCCACGAGGTCGCCCAACTCGAAATGGTGCATGAGCGTCGTGACACTGGCCGACGCGCCGTAGCCGGCGATGCGTTTGCCCTGCTGCTTGAAGCCGCGCAACATCTGGAGCAGTTCGGCCTTGCGCGTATCCAGCAGCGCGGCGTAGCGACGGAACGCCTCGGGCTTGTCCAAGCCGAGCCGTTCTTCGAGCGTCACGAGGTCGCGCACGGAAGCGTTCACCGGGCGCGGCCCACCGGCGCGTTGCACGAAGCCGCGAATCGAACCGCCCTTGCTCGGGATGCGCTCGACGTGAAACAGCTCCATGTCGTGCCGCGCGCAGAAGCTCTGGAACGGCTTCACGGAATGATGGCTCAAGTGCTCGTGGTAAACGGTGTCGAACGTGAATTTCTCCACTAGGTCCACGAGGTAAACCACCTCGAACACGAACACGCCGTCCGGCGCGAGCAAATCGTGGATGCCATCCAGCATCCCGCCGAGTTGGTCGGCATGGGCGAAGACGTTGTTGGCGGTGATGACTTTGGCGCTGCCGTGGCTCTTCAGAATTTTAGCAGCGAGGTCGCGGCTGAAAAAGTCGGCGATGGTTTCCACGCCGTTCTTGTTTGCGAGCGCGGCGACATTTTGCGCGGCGTCCACACCTAACACCTTCATGCCGGATTGCTGGAAGAACTTGAGCAGCGCGCCTTCGTTGCTGCCAATGTCCATCACCAACGAGCCGGGCGCAGGTTTGAGTTCCGCAAGCACGGCTTCGGCGTATTTGCGGAAATGCTCCACCAGCCCGAGTGAACTGGAAGTGATGTAGAGGTAGTTGCTGAAAAGAATTTCCGGGTTCACCACATCGAGCAACTGCATATGGCCGCACGCGCCGCAGAGATAAACATCCATCGGAAACCGCTCGGCGGATTCGTGTTTGCGGTCGGCGGGCAGATACGAGTCGGCGAGCGCGGAGGGTTTGAGCGGGAGGACGAGTTGCACGTCACGGCTGCCGCACAGGCGACAGTCGGGGCGGCGGTGGTGTTTGCCATTCATGGTGTGGTTCAACGGGAAAATTCTTGGAGCAACGTTTCCTGCGAGAGCAGCGAGATGCCGCCGTCCACCAGCAGATTCTGCCCAGTGATGAAGCCCGCCGCAGGGCTGCACAGGAACGCGATGACTTGCGCGATTTCGTCCGCCGTGCCCATGCGGCGCAGCGGAATGTGCCGGGTGAAGGCGGCGATTTTCTTTTTGTGCTTCGTGTAAAATTCGCGGTTCTCGTCCTTGATGACTGTGCCGGGCGAAACGGTGTTCACGCGGAGGCCGCGCGGGCCGAGCGTGGCGGCGTAATAACGCGCGAGTTGGTTGATACCCGCTTTGGCGACGTGATAACCGGCGGGTTGCTCGGCGCAGATGATGTTCGCGGCGGCAGAACTGATGAGCACAACTGAGCCGGTGATGTTGAACGAACCGGCGAGCGTTTCGATGATGGATTTCGTGGCTGTGAGAGAGGTCGCTAACTCCTGCTCCCACTGGTCACCCGTGCCTTTGAAGCGTTGGAAGAAAACCAGATTGTCCAACTTGCCGCGCGTGCGGATGATTTCCGCGAGGGTGCGGGCAAGTTTCTTTTCCGCGAGCAAGTCGGCTCGCCAATATCGCACGTCGCCGCCGAAGTCCTCGGCCGATTCGCGCCGACCGATGACCGACACGCGCCCGCCCGTGCTGGCGAATTGCCGCACGAGCGCCCGGCCCATGCCGCGCGTGCCGCCGACCACCAGACTGTGCGCTTGTGACTTCATGCCGTGAGCTTAAAGCATCGCCGCGACTGACTTCGAGAGGTTTTCAGAAAATTTCATCGCGCCCGCCGCGTCGGTTTCCTCCGGCGACCACGGCGCGAATTGCGTGTCGTCCCGCCGGAACGGCCCATTGGTCGTCTCGTGAATTACCAGCACATCGCTGCGCAGGATAATCGTGTGATACAGCGGCGCAGACAGCCGGTAGAAAAAGTTTTTGCCCGAAGCCAAGTCGCCGAGCGACACGATTTCGCGCACCGTGCCGTCGTCGTGAAAAATCACCACGTCCACCGCGCCCTCGACGACGTGGAACGACTCCACCTTGTCCGTGTGCTTGTGCGGGCGGATGTATGTGCCGCGCCCCATCACAATCATCATCTCGTGCAGATAATGGTCGGACGACGGATGCGCGCAGAGCCGCACGCGCTGACGCGGCGTGGCGGTGAGGCGTTGTTTGAGGAACTCGATGTCCGCGCGCGTGACCTGCACAATCGGGCCGTTGGCGACGAATACTTCGGTGCTTTTCTCAGTGAACTTCATGGCTTGCGTCCCTTCTGTTGGCAAAAACGCCGGGCGAAATCAATTCCCGGCTGCTCAACCCAGCGGTGGACGAGGCTGGCAGCCAGCAAAGTGAACGCTGGCACGACCAATATCAAAATGAAATACGCGCTCGTTGCCGTGACCGTTGGCTGCACCGCAATTAATCCGCGTAACGACAGGATCAGAATTGGCCAGTGCAACAAATAGACCGGGTAGGAAATTTTGCCGAGATATTGCAACGCCGGGTGTTCCAGCAACCGCATTACTAACATGCCTAGTGGATTTTTTTTTACCAAACCGCCGAGCATTAGCGCAAAGAACGCCGCCCACAGTCCCAGAACCAGCCAGATGTGATGTCCTTCGACGCAGTAGATGATGACTATCGGTGACAACAAACCGACAGCCGCTACCAGCTTGAAACTCAGGGCATCAGACCTGCGCACTCCGACAGCTTCCCGATAAAGCACGAACGAAACGATGCCTGCATAAAACCAGCCCAATTGATTGAAGAGACTCGAACGAATGGGTTCACCTTGGTTGATGAATGGCAGCCAATTCGGAAGGAACGGACAAAGCAAAACCAGGATTGTCAAAGCGATGAAACCCAATTGATTTCGGATCAGGATGAAGAGCAATGGCGCAGCCAGATAAAATTGCCACTCCGTACTGATGCTCCATCCTGGTCCAGAAAACGCCGCGTCTGCCTGTGCCAAAACCGCGTCCGGAACAAGGCCATGTAACATGGTCAAATGCCAGGCGATATGCTGTTCTGCAAACTGCGCGTCATTCTGTGCCAATGCGAGTTGGCTTGTTACCCACGAGTCGTCATGCCACGAAACGTTAGCTAGTACGAATTGGTGAACTGGATTCACCAACACACCCACCGCCAGCGCCAGCAAGAACACCGGAAAAAGCCGGAAGAATCGCCGGAAGATGAATGTGGGGTAAGCCTCGTTGCTTTTTGTCAGCAAAAAGAAAATAACGAATCCGCTTAAAATCATGAAGACATAGACAGCCTGAACCGCCGTCAGCACCGGCAAGAAAGCCAATGCAAAAAAAACGCCCAGCTTTGGAGTGATTGCGGTGAAAGAACCCACATGCCCTATCAACACCCATGCTGCGAGAAAACCGCGCAATCCTTCCAAGCATTTAATGCGGTCGTAACTTTTCTGTTCACTCATGGTTTCTGGAAGTTAGGGCTAAATTCACGGGCAAAAATTGATACAAATTTGCCGCCGTGCGCGAGAAACGCTGGATTCTTTGCCGCCACTTTCCGGTCAGTGTCCACACCAAGACTGCTTAAGCACATCTGTGCGCTTGCATCCGCCAAAGTGGATGACGAGAGAATTGGCAGATGTGAGCCGGGCATAAATAATTTCTGTTTCTTTGGATGGTCATCCAGCACAAATGCGAGTTCGGATTTCAACCCAAGCAGATTGATGTACATGCAACCCTGATGTCCTGCGCCAAAGAATGCCACCTTGCCGCAGGCCTGCAACATCTTCACCACAGATGCCCGACGAAAGGGCAGTTCCCGCGCAAACTTTCTCGCCCGCGAACACTCCACCGCGAGCACTTCGGCAGGGAGCGGCACTGCGACCGTGACTAGGTCAGTTTTTCGTGTGATGGCCACTAACGAATATCGCGGTCGTTGCAAATCCAGCACTTCAAACCCGGCACTTGTCAGACAATGTCGGAACGTCGCAGGCATGAAATAAAAAACGTGTTCCTCCCATAGGATGCTGTATTCAAGTTCGTCAAACGGACGCTCGCAGTCTGGCACTTCAAATACCGCGTAGCCGCCCGGATGCAGCATGGTTTGGATTGCCGCAAGAAAGCACTTTACGTCCTGCGCATGTTCCACCATGTGACGCACCACCAGCAGATCGAAGAGTCCATGCCGATTTACAATTTTTTGCGCCACCGCAGGTGTCAGTCGCTCTTGAATCGTCTCTGTGCCAGAACACGGCTCTTTGTCGCCAAGGTCGTGATGCAAATCCACACGCCAGTTGTTTTCAAAACCTCGTTCCTTGAAACGGATGTTTGTTGTATCACCGCCGAAGACCACCGCGCCCACACGCGACGCAGACGTAATACCAGGTAGAGCAGCCAACTCGCTCACCAACGCGGCAAGATGTCCTTCCGGCTCGGTATAACTGATCCAGTCAAACCTTGCGCGCAACTCAGCAGCAGGCACTGGATGACTGATTTGCACCAGGCCGCAATCAACGCATTGGCCGAGGATAAGTGGAAATGTCACCTCGGGTGCATTGGCGGTGAAAAGGAAGCGATTGGAAATCGGTTGCGGGCCGCAATCAAGGATGTCGCGCACCGCCGTCTGCTGGCAGGAGTGGCAGATGTAAGCCGCAGCGGTCATTCAAAATAGATAAAAGAGTGATCGCCCGTGTAACCGGTGTGCTTGAACCACCACTCCCAAGCTTCCGGACGATAAAACGATTCACACGTCAATTGCCAATAGAGCAGGTTCGCTTTTTCATCTTCATTGCGATACGACTCCACCACCAGATACTTGTTCTTTCCCACACGTTCCATCTCCCGCAACGCGCGCCCCAGATCAAAGCATTGCAGGTTGTGAAACGTGTTCAATGAAATCACAAGGTCAAAACTTTTGTCTGCAAACGGCAGCGAATTTGCATGACCCGTTTGAAGAAACAAACGCACATCTTCTTTGGCGTTCGCGATGCCGTATTCCGAGATGTCCAGCCCGCGCACTTCGAGTCCGGGCATGGCTTGCGTGAGGTCGTAGAGCAGGAACGCCTTGCCACAACCGACATCCAACACCTTGCTTCCTCGCTTTAAGGCGTAATGCTTCACCAGTAGATCAGCG
The DNA here is from genome assembly GCA_043741175.1 of Verrucomicrobiota bacterium. Lineage (GTDB taxonomy): Bacteria > Verrucomicrobiota > Verrucomicrobiia > Limisphaerales > JADLHS01 > JADLHS01. The sequence continues at coordinate 2,937 of JAYUAV010000285.1, read as the reverse complement.
ACTGCGCGCCAGCGACCGTCATAGCGCATCCCGCCGTAACCCACCTTGCGGTCGCCGTCCCAATAATCCTTGCCCCACTGCCGCGCAAGCTTAGCGGCCTCGGCCTTGGGAAATTCATTAACCCGCGCGAGATAGTCGCGCTGCGTTTTCTTGTGCAGCGGTGAGATAAAATCAATGTAAGCCATGGCAATCTGAGGAATTAAAAGCGAAAAGGACAAGGATGACAATCCTTGTCCTTCGCAGTCGGAAAAACAGCGACGCTATGTCGTGAAACCTTCTCGCGGCGACATCTTTCGTTTTATTTATGACCACCCAACTTAATGAATAGATTCTGCTGTTGGCCACGGGGTAGATCCAAAACTTCACTCACGAAATTCTGCATCTGCTCAACGCTTGTTCCACCGCGAATCTGAAAGCCGGGATCCTTGAAGGTTACGCGATACTCTTCCGTTAAAACATGTAGTGGCAAAACAAGCCCAAGGTTTTCATTCTGCAAATCCTGAATTTTCTGATTGGCGACAACCAACTGTGCTTGCAATGCGGCATTAGTAGCGTTTGCAGCGGCGAGTTGAGCTTGAACTGCAGCCAACTGCACTGAGCATTCCAGCACGACCCGTCCGGGGTTGTTGAAAAGGAAGCTTACATCGCTGTCTGAAAGCGCGTGATTGTAAATCTGCACTTCGTCAATCAAGCCAGAATAACGTCCATCGGGGACAATGCTTATACCGCCAATCAAGAATGGAGCCGAGTTGCCAATAAAAGCCTGACTGACTTTGGTGCTTTCAGCAGGCGAGCCATCCACATAAATGGATTTGTTTCCGCCAGCTTGATAGACAGCGACAATCTGATGCCATGCGCCATCGTTAACAGAGGTCGTTGAAACAGGTGCGCCCACAATGGTTCCCTGATAAAATATTGCCTTATTCACCAGCCCGCCACCGCCGGTAGAATTAACGGCCAAAAAGTAACCATTATTGGAAAATATTTGTTGTTTGCCGAGTACTACCGTGTCGGATGCCGTATCGCCGGTGTTCATTTTCACCCAAGCGACCAGAGAAAAACTTCCCGAAGTTAAACCCAGCACATTGCCCATGTTGACAAAACCATTCGCGGCGCGATTAAGACTGATGGCATTGCCGGAAATACCGCCTGAAACAAATGCCGCACCACTGGGCGATAGATTTCCGTGAAATGTCCCCGCAGTATCGTGAGCCACCGTTCCGCTCGACTCGTCGAACGTCCAATGTGCAATCGCGGCCGAGTAACCGGTGACGGATGTCGTGGTCAACGCCAGAGTTAGTGCCAACAATGCCAAGCGATACCTTATGCTATTCGTTAGTTTTGTTTCAGGTCGGGAGATCAAAGTTGCAGTTTTCATGCTTCTTCCTTTAGTTGGTGGGAGTTGTTTTGTTTTTATTACCCCGACGTTGCCGCCGAAGTATTTGATTTATATCAGATTGAGCGGCTGCGAGTCAATCAAAACCTTGGCGGAAAATCTGTGAGGGGCGCATCTTGACACTGCCCCCGGAGCGCGGCCTTCAGGCCGCTTCAACGCCCGAGTGTCAGTGGATGGAATGCTTGGCCTGCGTGCTTCCGGACGGTGAAGCGGCGTAAACGCCGCGCTCCGAGTTGGATTGGTGTCGGGGGCAGTGTCAAGATGCGCCCCATCGCCAACTGAGATCAGTTAGAGCCTCCTTACGTCGTCTCCTACAAATCAAAAATAAAAACCCCGCCAGCATTTGCCAGCGGGGTTTGAAAATATCCAGTGCGATTAACGCTTGCTGAACTGGAAACGCTTGCGCGCACCCGGCTGGCCGTACTTCTTGCGTTCCTTGGCGCGGGAATCGCGCGTAAGAAAACCTTCAGCCTTGAGAGCAGGGCGGAGGTTCACGTCGAACTCAAGCAACGCACGAGCGATGCCGTGACGAACCGCACCAGCTTGGCCGTTCGGGCCGCCGCCAGTGACGTTCACACGCACGTCGAGCTTGTCGGTTGTGCCAGTTATGGTCAACGGACCGGAAACGGTGGAACGCAGTGTTTCGAGCGGGAAATAGTTGTCGAACGCACGACCGTTAACGGTGATCTTGCCGCTGCCGGTTGCGATGCGAACGCGGGCGACAGCGGTTTTGCGCCGACCGGTGCCGAGAAATTCAGGAGTCTTGGTAGCCATCTTTAGTCAGAGTTGAAATTAGTTTGCGGCTTTGAGTGCGACCGGCTTTTGAGCCTCGTGATCGTGCTTCGGACCTTTGTACACTTTGAGTTTGGTGAGCAACACGCGACCGAGGCGGTTCTTGGGAATCATACCTTTGACAGCGTGCGTGATGAGGTGCTCAGGCTTACCAGCGCGGAGACGCTCGACGGTCGTATATTTTTCGCCGCCCTTCCAACCGGAATAGCTCATGTATTCCTTGGCGGTTTCTTTCTTGCCGGTGACCTTGACCTTCTCGGCGTTGATGACGACAACAAAGTCGCCCGCGTCGAGGTGCGCCGTGTAGATCGGCTTGTTTTTCCCGCGCAAAATATCGGCTACCTGCACAGCCAACCGGCCCAAAATAGCGCCATCGGCATCTATTACGTGCCACTTGCGTTCGTCCAAATTAACTTTCGGCAAATGCGTTTTCATGTATTTCCCATCAAAGGGACGCAGACGTTATCAAATGAGCGTTTGAAGTCAACAGGTCTTTCGGTCAGGGCGCCATTCTCATTATGACTCCACATGAGGCTGTGTGGGTGGAGTCCTGAACGGGGGATTCTGGGCGAACGCGCGTGTTCACCTGTTCGTCACGGTTTGTCACACGATTGTAACTTGTACTTTTGCCGCCGTACCGGCATTGCTTGGCGCATGAGCAGGGGGAAACTCAAACCTGCGATGGCCGTCGCAATTACAACCATGCTGACGGGGTCGTTGACGTCGGCGAGCAGGTAGCCAAGCAACAC
>JAYUAV010000284.1:0-3246 GCA_043741175.1 Verrucomicrobiota bacterium | reverse complement strand
GGCTAACTTCTGTCGCCGCTCCGCAGCTAAAACCAGTTTAACGACAACGCTTGGGCTTGCTGATGTCAGGTTGTCCCATCGCCCACTCACCACCGATCAGGCTCACGGCAACATTGCCCTTGTGATGAAGCACGGCGGAAGATGCTTCTCCAAGATCGCCGGAGAAGGGCAGGGCGATCATGTCCGCCAGCGCGTTGCGTTTGAGTTCTCCTAGTTTGCCTTGTTGCCCGATGGCGCGTGCGCCGTTCACTGTTGCCATCTTCAAAATTATTTCAGGCGACACGCCTTCATGCTTCGCCGCGAACGCCCGCATTTCGTCAAACATGTTGAGTTCGATTGTCTGTCGCGGTTTCTTCCGAACGGTGGCCAGGCTGTCTGTGCCGAGACAGAGGTTCACGCCAGCGCGATGCAATGTGGCGAAGGGAAACTCCGCGTGCGAAAAGAAATCATGACTGCGCGGACAATGCACCACGCTCGTCCTGTTCTGCGCGAGCAATCGGGCATCGCCACGCGCAAGATAATTCACATGGATCGCCATGAGGTGCGGGCCGAGTGCGTTGTGGCGCGCGAGTAGTTGCACGGGAGAAACTCCGCCGCAATCGTTCATCTCTCGATTATTATTCTCAAGCCAGTGATGCAATTCACCACTCGCTCTCTTGAACATCTCGAACTCAGTGGCCGACTCCGCAATATGTGTGGCGACTCGGAGTTTTTGTTTGCGTGCGACAGCGGCAACAAGGCGGAGCAGGGCAGGTGTGGTGGAATACGGCGCGTGAGGCGAAAGCCCGCCGGAACTATGTTTGTCGGGAAGTTCATCCAACACATCCAACGTGTCGCGGAGGATCAGTTCCGGTTTGCGACGACTCTTCACGCCGGTCATTTCCAACAGGGACAATACCCGCAAGGGAGTGGCGTCCCAAACATCTGGGAGAAGTTCGGGGACAGCTTCGATGTCCGCCACAGTCGTCGTGCCGGAGTGGAGCAATTGTTTCGCGCCGTTGATCCACGAAGTTGCGTAGTCGGAAAAACTCCAGTGTGACTTCTCTGTGGTGATGAGTTTGATCCAGTCGCAAAAACTTTTGCGCGGCGGAAACAACCCCGCCATGTCTGTGTAATCCAGATGGCAATGCGCGTTGATCAAACCGGGAAGCAACACTGTCTCGCCGAGATCGAAGACATCGCCGGAGAACTTTTTCTGAGCATCCTTCCAACGCCCGACCGCCAGGATGCGTCCTCCCAAAAAGGCAACCGCGCCGTTCTCGATTGCGGGTCGGCAGATCGGGAGGACGGCGCGGGCGCGAAGAATTATGACGGAGTTGATAGTGGCTGGTTGATTGTTGATGGACATGAGTGCGGGAATTCTTCTCTATCAACTATCCACCATCATCCACCAACTCTCCCCGCTCAGAGTCCGCGCTCTTTCAGATTTTGCTTGGACTTGGATGCCTCGGTGTGGTGGCGGGCTTTGGCCTTGCTATGGCGTTTGCGGATTTGGGCTTCGATCTTCTTTATGGCGAGATCAATCGCGGCGTATAAGCCCTCTTCGCGATCTTCAGCGAACAAGTCCGGCCCTCGCACTGCGAGTTTCACTGAGCAGGAGAACTGTTTTTCAGGTGCGCGGTTGTGGTCGTGTTCAAGCGTGACTCGTGCGTCAATCGCCCGCTTGTCGAAGTGATCAAGCTTTTCAATTTTTGACACGACGTGATCTTCGATTGCTTTTGTCAGGGTGACTCCGTGCGGTATGAGGATCAGTTTCATGATTCAATGATGCAACTGACTCGCGACGAAATCCAGCGAAAGTATTTTTTTGAAAAGAAAAATTCCTCTCCGCTCCGGCAGGGAGCAGAGAGGGCGCAGTAATTCCGATGATGTGATTCAAGCCGGTTGTGGCACGGGAGTCGGTGTCGGTGTGTTGAGCGGCGAATTTTTGCTGTCCGTGTGTTGCGCGCCACGCGTATCTACAATGGAACGGGCTGAGAAATATTCCTCGTAGAAGTTCGGATGCTCGCTCTTGAACTGCACCATCAAACCGTCCAGTTGATCTCGGAAGATGTTCACCGCCGTGCGGATGAGTTGCGGCAGTAACTGATTCGCCGCGCTCCGTTCCACGATGTTTTCGCGCGGTGACGTTTTGACGCTGTCATAAGCATCAATCTTCTTTTTGAACGCCGTGAGCTTGGCGGCGGTGATACGGTAGTCAGCCAGGTTTGCCAAGGCTTCCGTTGCGGCGGCGTGAACCGTGTTCGCACGCGTGACGATCTTCCGAGCATTGCCGGAGATAAAATCCGTAGGCGCGTAGTTCACCTTGGCGGCGAGTTCAGGCAGTGCCTGTTCATTGGCATACGCCAGCACCGCACCGATGATTTCCTCACCCGCTTTGCCGAGAGCTACAAGAGCCAGCTTCTTGGCACTGGCCGCGCCCGACTTCCCGGCGGCGGTCTGAGCCTGCTCATCAATCGTCTCCTGCTCGGCTTCCAACGCGGCGAAGCCACGGGCAAACGCGACGTGATCCTGCCAGACTTCCTTGTATTTTACGATGACGCCCGTCGTGGTCGTCACCATGGTCAATCTATTTTCATCAACTGTGTTCATAATGTTATGTGGGGGCAATGTAACGTTTTACAAATTGCCGAACCCGGCTTCACATGACATATGAAGCCAACAAAAGAACGGCGTTGAACAGTGTTTAGCCAACCCCGTGCCAAGCCAAGAAGACGCAATAAACAAAGGGGTTTTGTAACAACGCAAGAAAGTAGCTAGGAAAATCTTGCCGGGTCAGTGGGAATAATTTGCCGGTCAAAACTGACTTTGGGCTGTTTTCGCCTTCTCAATCAACCATCCACGATCCACTATCAACTGTCGGCAATAGCTGGCGCAGTCGCATCCCTTCACCGAAAGCGAACTGGACGTGCTGAGTGAAGAACTCCCAACCACGTTCTTGTGTTGACCGGGACAGTGCCACGAGGCGGGCAAGGCATTGGGGTGTTTAGTCTGAGTAGGTGAGCTTTGCTTCCTTGTGTGGCGTTCGTAACCGAGAAGCTGCGCCAGTGCAAAAATTCGTGGCACGTTCAGTGCATTGGTTGGTCGCGTACAGTTCAAATCTGACACTGCCACCACAGCGCGCTCGGCTATCAAACACCTGTGGACTTCGAGAACCAACTCAACTAAAACAAACCCATGCGCATCCTCTCCACAAGGTGCCCATCAAACCGGGTTAAGCCCATGACATTCTGAAAAAATCGCATG
>JAYUAV010000283.1:0-14926 GCA_043741175.1 Verrucomicrobiota bacterium | reverse complement strand
TTGGCAGTCGTCTCGCCCACATCCGCAATCGCCAGCGCGTGAATCCAGCGATGCAACGGTGCGGTCTTGGCGCGTTGAAGTGCTTCGAGAATCTTCGTCGCGTTCTTCTCGCCGAACGTGCGCGGTTCTTCGTCCGTGCCGAGATTCAATTTGCCGAGCGTCTCCAGTTTCAAGTCGAACAAGTCGAGCGGCTCTTTCACCATGCCTCGCTCGACGAGTTTCTCGGCCACGATGCCGCCGAGTGATTCGATGTCCAAGGCTTTGCGAGCTGCGAAGTATTCGACGCGGCGCATGAGTTGCGCGGGACATCCCGCCACGTTCTGGCAACGCCAAAATACCTCGTTGGTCTCCCGGACATTCACAGTTTTCTTTGTCTCAGGCGCGAGTTCCGGCGCAAAAAGGTGTAGGTCTATCGGCAGTAGCCCGGCGACTGTCACCACGAAGTTGTCAGACCGCGCATCCAAGATCACCACGCCATCCGCTTCGCGCCGCCAGCCGTAAAACGCGTCTGGAATGCAGACAAAGCCTCGCGCTTCGAGATATTGCGCGATGCTGGGATCGGTTGGATGCGGCTCGCTTACGTCAGATGCGTCCAACCAAGGCTGGGAGATAACCAAGGAAATTCCACCGGGCGGTTGACCGAGGATAATGGACGGACCTTCAGAAGACATAACTCCTTCGAGTCGGACATCATCGCCGAAAATCGCATTCTGAAGTTGGAATCGCCGCAGGTAAGTGTTTGCGTTGGCGGGAACGGAAACCCATTTGCCGTTTTGGAGTTCAGGCGTGAATCCAAACGTGCCGGGGTGAGTTCGTTTTACAGCGCGATTGTCCGTGGTGCGATAGCGGACTTCGTGTTCAGCGGAGCCGGAAGAAATGGGCTTCAGCGCGGCCCATTCGAGTTCAGAAATCAGGACGTCGCGCCGGTGCGACCATTCTTCGAGCCGTTGCTGCTCGCGTGCGACTTCCGAAACTCCTGCGACGCGCGAGCCTGACTCATCACGCGCTGTAAGGAGGGCGAGGGCTTCTTCGCCAAGGCTGCCCGGGCCGTGCGGTCGCTCGGATGCGTCGGCAAAATTGGACTGTGTTCGATCACTGTCATCGGCTGAATCATCCGTCGTTTGGCGGGCGGAGTCAATCGTCGCTTCGCCACGTACGATGGTTGCGCCGCACGCAGGGCATTTACCACCGACGAATTGGAACAGATCAAACTCCTTCGCACCAGCAGGTCGCTTCGACTTCAACACCTCCAACACTTCTGGAATTACCATGCCCGCCTTGCGGATGACCACGGTGTCGCCGATGCGGATGTCTTTGCGGCGGATTTCGTCTTCGTTGTGCAACGTGGCGCGCGAGATCGTCGAGCCTTGCACGAACACCGGTTCAAGTTCCGCCACGGGCGTGAGTACGCCGGTGCGACCGACTTGGATCGTGATGTCGCGCAGGATGGTTTCGGCAGGCGTGATCCACGGAATCGGCTTGTGAACGATGGCGTAGCCCGGCGCGCGGGTCTTGCCTGGAATCTTCGCGCAGTCGTCGAAGCGATTGACCTTTAGCACGAGGCCGTCAATTTCGTAGGGCAACTGCCGCCGCAAATCGCGCTCCTCGTCGTAGCCCGCCACGATGTCGCGACGATACACGCGCAGCACATCAGCGATGTCCTCGCAGACCCACCATTTTTTTTGTGTGGGAAAACCAAACTTGCCGAGCGCCTTCAACATCGCGTCGTGCGACGTGAACGTAATTCCCTCGCACGCGCCGACCGCATAGAACACCACGCTGACGGGGCGTTCTGCGACGGTGCGTGGATCCAGTTGCTTGAGTGAACCAGCAGTGGCGTTGCGGGCATTGGGCAGAGTTTTCTTCCCGGCGGCGGCGAGCTTGGCGTTGTATGCGTCGAAATCTTTGTTCGACATGTAAGCCTCGCCGCGCACTTCGAGCAGCTCCGGTGGATTCTTCAAATTCAACTCCAGCGGAATGGCCCGCACGGTGCGGAGATTGACGGTTATGTCGTCGCCGAACGTGCCGTCGCCGCGCGTGACGCCGAGCGCGAGTTTGCCGCGCCGGTAATGCACGCTGATGGAAACGCCGTCCACCTTCGGCTCCATCACGTATTCGACGTGAGCGCGGCCTAGCTGTTTGCAGATCGTCGCGTTGAAAGATTCCAACGCCGCGAGCGTGTTCTCGTCTTGTTGGCGATTGCGTTTGTCACGGTCGGGTTCATCGTCTTTGGTCGGCTGCTCTGAGCCTTCAACTTTCTCCAGCGACAACATCGGCTGAAGATGTTTGATGCGTGCGAAACCTTCAGCGGGCGCACCACCGACACGTTGGCTGGGCGATTCTGGCGTGATGAGCGCGGGGAATTCCTTCTCCAAATCCTGCAACTGCTTGAACAACGCGTCGTATTCGTAGTCGGTGATCTCCGCTTTGCCGATGACGTAGTAAGCGTGATCGTGCTGCCGAATTTCGGCGGCGAGCTTCGCGTGTTGTTTCTGGGCGGCATCGAGAGTCACGCGGGAATTGTTCCGTCATTGCCGCATAGTTGGAAGATTTTTCTCGCTTCACGTTTCCTTAAGGTTGGTTCGCGTAGAGTCGCACCATGAAAACGAACTCAGTTCAAATCGCACTTGCCCTCGTCGCCGTTGTTTTCGCAACCGAAGCCTTTGCGGCTGATCCCTACGTGGATTCCTGGCTCACCACCAACACCAGCAAATACGCGCGCATCTACACCAACGACGCCATGAAGACCAGTGGCACGGCGCTAACCACTTGGAACAACGGTTCACAAAATCAAAGCTCGCCTGCCTACGCTGGCGTGCAGGGAATTTACTCCTCTGCGAGCTGGCTTTACCTGAAAACTTCCGGACTCGGCCAGCACACGATGGGACCGTGGCTGAACGGCGCATTTCCGAACCTGCCGAAAAATCAGAACGTGCTCTATCGCATCCCACGCAACCCCACCGTCCATACCGCCACGAATCTCACCGGGCTTGGCGCGATCGGATATTTCGTGGACGGCGTGGCCATGTTTGATTCGCGCGACGGGTTTGTTTGGACGGGCACGGCGGAAGCTGGCAACGGCACGGGTTATTGGAATCGCGAAGCCTACGTGAACGAAGGCGCGACGTTCGATCCCGGTTACGCGCATCAGGAACAGACCGGCACGCATCACTATCACGCCAATCCCATCGCGCTCCGTTATCTGCTTGGCGATCATGTGGACTTCAACACGACGACCAAAACCTACAGCGAGAGCACGAACGCTGTGACGAAACATTCGCCGATCCTCGGCTGGGTGCGCGACGGCTATCCGCTTTACGGCCCGTACGGATATTCCAGTGCGTCGAACTCGGCGAGCGGTTTGCGGCGCATGATTTCCGGTTTCGTGTTGCGCAACGGCCAGAACGGCACGGACAACCTCACGAACACATTGCGGGCGACGCTGCCCGCGTGGGCCAAGCGCCTTTACAACACGGACCAAACTGGCGCGACGCCGCTCGCCACGTATCCGGTGAGCCGCTACATGGAGGACTACGCTTACCTCGGTGATCTTACGAATTCCGCGACTGGAACAAATTATCAAAAGGGCACGCACTTCGATCTCGACGAATATAACGGTCGCTGGTGCGTGACGCCGGAATTTCCAAGCGGCACCTACGCCTACTTTGTCAGCATGAGCAGCAACGGTACGCCGGTGTTTCCGAACAACATTGGCCGCGCGTTCTACGGCAACCCGACCGGCTCAACGACCACCATTGCGGAAACCGTGACCACCAATTTCCTCGGCGGCGCGAATCTGCGCGAAGTGATGAACGCGCCAGCGAAATCGGGCAGCACGGTCGTTTTGACCTGGAGTGCGGTTGAAGGCGGAACATATCGCGTCGAATCCTCGACAAACCTGACGGTGTGGACTACGAACGCCACGGGCATCGCCGCCGTGTTGAACACCGGCAGCAACACGAACACCAGCACCGAGAGCGCAAAGTTTTTCCGCGTCAACCGCACAGCCATCGCCGCCTACGACGGAATTCCCGGCGGCAGCGGTGCCAGCTTCGTTGCGCCCGGCGGTAGCGTAAGCCTCGGTAGCGGCACGAACATCACCATCACCATCACGCTCCCGACCAACCCGCCGAATCCGCCCGCAAACGCGCCGATCACCAGTGTCACGCTCGCCGGAGTTACGGGCACGAGCGTTTCTTATGCGACCCAAGGCACGGTCATCGCGAGCTTTGCCCTGCTTTCCGGGACTCCGACCGGCACACAAAACATCTCGATTCAATTCCAGAACGGCCCGGTGCAGCCGTATCTGGTCTCGTTCACGATCAACCCATGAAGAAAATTTGTCTCACGTGAGACGAACAGCGGGTCGGGGCAAAATCGTGTGTCGCCCCGGCCCGCTGTTGATTTGAAAAGCTACAAGCACCAACATCCAACTCCGATGAATCGCGAGTAAACAACCAGTGAAGCTCAAAACCTCAAGCTCCAAACTTCAAATGCGCGCGCGATGCGGTTTGAATGTTGGTGCTTGGATGTTCTCTGGATGTTTGGTTTGCAGTGGTGCTTCTTTGGAATTCAGCATCACTCCCAAGTTCTCCGGTGAACCCATCCAGTCCAACTCACTCCGTTACGAAACGTCTGCGAAGGAAACTTTTTCCATCACGCGCGTCAGCTATCTGTTGAGCGGCTTCGCGCTGCAACGCGCCGATGGTTCTTGGCTTGAACTCACGAACGAAATCGCTTGGTTTGACATGGAGCGCGGCCATTCGTCCCATCGCGTCGCATCTGTCCCATCTGGCGAATACCAAAGTGTGCGCTTCCACATCGGCCTCGACGAAAAGTTAAACCACGCCGACCCAGCGCAGTTCACCGCCGATCATCCGTTGAATCCAAACCTCAACGGCCTGCACTGGAACTGGCAGGGCGGCTATATTTTTCTGGCGTTGGAGGGCATGTGGCGTAACTCCAGCGGCGCACTCGATGGCTGGTCGTATCATTTCGCCCGCGACACCAATCGCACCCGCATCACGCTCGCCGCCAAACTCAACCTCACCAACGATACGAAACTTGAACTCGATTTTGACATCGCCACGTTGCTCAATGCGCCGCGTCCGCTCTCGTTCACCAAAGACGGTTCATCCACGCACTCGCGAGAAGGCGACTCCATCGCTGCGGCATTGGCAGCAAACCTTCCGGGTGCGTTTCAAGTTCACCGCATCAGTGCTGGTAGAGCGAGCGTCCTCGCGAGCCAGAGTGAATCCGGTACGGACGGCTCGCGAGGACGCTCGCCCCATCAACCGCTTTACTTGCCGGAGAAGTTCACGCCGTATCGCTTTCAGATGAGCGCGACGTTTCCGATTCCCGATCTGCCGCGCGATAATCCGCTCATCGAAGAACGCGTGACGCTTGGCGAAAAATTGTTCCACGAAACTTCGCTCTCCAAGGACGACACGATCTCCTGCGCTTCGTGCCACGACTCCAAACATGCTTTCACCGATCCCCGGCGGTTCAGCAGCGGCGTGCGTGACCAAGAAGGTACGCGTAATGGAATGCCGCTGTTCAATCTGGCCTGGAAGAGTTCGTTCTTCTGGGATGGCCGCGCTCCGACTTTGCGAGCGCAGGTGCTGATGCCGATTCAAGACCACTCCGAGATGGATGAGTCGTTGACGAATGTGGTCATGAAACTGACTGCGACAGGTAGAGCCGGTAGTCCTCTGCCCGCCGCGCGCGATATTGCGGGGGACGGCGCGCACGGAGTGACGCGCCCTACCAGCACCACCAATTACCCCGTGCGCTTCGCTGCCGCGTTTGGCTCGCCTGAGATCACGCCGGAAAAGATCGGCCTCGCCATCGAATCATTTCTGCTCACACTCACATCGTTCGATTCCAAATTTGATCGCGCTCTTCGAGGCGAGGCCGAATTGACCGCCGCCGAGAGGCGTGGCTTCGAGTTGTTCATGACTGAATACGATCCCCGCCGCGAACAATACGGGGCGGACTGTTTTCATTGTCACGGTGGCGCGCTGTTCAGCGATCATCAATTCCACAACAACGGCCAGCATCTCGACGAGCGCGATCTCGGAAGGTTCAAATTCACCAAGCTCAATGCCGACAAAGGAAAGTTCTCTACACCCAGCCTGCGCAACGTCGCGCTCACCGCGCCCTACATGCACGACGGGAAGTTCCGCACACTCGAAGATGTGGTGGCGCATTACGATCACGGCGTCCGTCGCACGACGACACTTGATCCAAATTTGGCGAAACATCCGACGGACGGTTTGCGTCTATCCCGACAGGATCAAGTCGCGCTCGTGGCGTTTTTGCAGACATTGACCGATGAGAAATACTTAAAATGAAACACCAACATCCAAGCTCCAAGCACCAGAGAAGCTCAAAATCTCAAGCACCAATGAGATTGTCATGTCGCGTGGCTCATGTTTTGAGCTTGGCGTTTCTCTGGATATTGATCCTTGGTGCTTGGAGCTTTTCCGCCCATGCCGCTCCCAAAAACATCCTGCTCATCATCGCCGACGATTATGGCGTGGACAGCAGTTCGCTTTACAACTCCACCGCCAATGGCGCGACACTTCCGCCCACGCCGAACATTACGTCGCTCGCCACGAGCGGCGTTGTCTTTCGCAATGCCTACGCGAATCCTGTCTGCTCACCGACGCGCTCGTGCATTCTCACCGGCCAGCATGGTTTTCGCACAGGCGTCGGCGACATCGTGGATAACGGAGTTTCGCTCACGACTGCTGCGTTCACTCTGCCAAAGGCACTGACAAACGCCGCCACGGGTCACGCGATGGCGCAGTTCGGCAAGTGGCATCTTGCGAGCGGGCCAAACACGCCACGCACTGTCGGTGGTTGGACAAACTACGCCGGCAATCTCGTGGGCGCGATTGCCAGTTACACCAGTTGGAACAAAACCGTGAACGGCACGTCCACCGCAGGCTACACTAACTACGCCACCACCGATCTCGCCAACGACGCGACGAACTGGATATCCGCGCGCGGAACGAACTCGTGGTTCGTCTGGGCTGCGTTCAATGCGCCACACTCGCCGTTTCATTCGCCGCCTCAATCGCTTTGTCCGAGTTATCCGCTCAACACGCTCACGAACAACCGCCGCCGGTTCGAGGCGATGACGGAAGCGATGGATACGGAGATCGGTCGCTTGCTCGCATCGGTGAACCGCACCAACACGCACATCATTTTCATCGGCGACAACGGCACGCCCGGCAGCATCATCGCGCCGCCATATTCGGCGAGTCACGGCAAGGACACGCTCTACGAGGGAGGCATCCATGTGCCGCTGATCATCAGCAGCCCTGATGTCGTCAGTCCTAATCGCACCAACGACACGCCTGTGAACGCGGTGGATTTGTTCGCCACGATTCTCGAACTCGCGGGAACTTCTGCCGCCGCCGCAGTGCCGAGCAATGTGACGATTGATTCACAAAGCCTCGTGCCCGCCATGCAAAGCACGAACACCATCACACGCCGTGCCTATTCAGAAGTGTTCGGCGCGAGCGTGGCTGCGAACGTCGGTGGCCGCGCCCTGCGTGATTCGCGCTACAAACTGATCCGGTTCAACAACGCCGTGGACGAGTTTTACGATCTGCAAACCGATCCCTACGAGGTGACGAATCTGTTTTCCACGATGACCACCGGGCAGCGCGCCTACTACAACCGGTTGCAATTTCAACTCAACGGTTATTCCACGAACACCGGCGCATTCATCACGTCGTCCGCGTGGACAAACAACCAGTTCAGTTGCACGCTTACGCAGTCAGCCAGCTATGCGCTGTGGCGTTGCGAGGATGTGACGGCGGGCTTTTGGTCGCAGGTCACGAATGCCGTCGCCACGACCAATGGCTCAACCGTGACGCTCAAGGACGCGACCCCACCAACGGGCGCGGCGTTTTACAGCGTGGTGAAGTGATCGTTCATTTCTGCCGCGATCCGGCTCGCACGAGTTCTTGCACGAGTGGGCGCGCTGTTTATACTGCCGCCCGCTTTTGAAATCATTATGAGCAATCAACCCATCCGTGTCGCTGTCACCGGTGCTGCCGGTCAAATCTCCTACTCACTCCTCTTTCGCATCGCTTCCGGCGATCTGTTCGGGCCGAACCAACCCGTCATCCTCCACCTGATCGAAGTGGACATCCCCGAGATCCTCGAGAAGCTCAAGGGCACGGTGATGGAGATCGAGGACTGCGCGTTCCCGTTGCTCAAAGGCATCGTCGCCACCGGCAACATGGACGTCGGTTTCAAGGACGTGAACTGGGCGTTGTTCGTCGGCGCCGCGCCGCGCAAAGCCGGGATGGAACGCAAAGACCTCCTCGGCGCGAACGGTAAAATCTTCGTCGGTCAGGGCAAAGCACTTGAGAAGAACGCCGCTTCTGACGTCCGCGCACTCGTCGTCGGCAATCCTTGCAACACGAACGCGTTGATCCTCATGAACAACGCCCGCAACATCCCGCGCGACCGTTTCTTCGCCATGACTCGCCTCGACGAAAACCGCGCCAAGGCCCAGCTCGCGCAGAAGGCCAGCGTGGACATCACCGCCGTGAGCAACCTCGCCATCTGGGGCAACCACAGTGCCACGATGTATCCCGACTTCTTCAACGCCCGCATCGGCACGCGCCCCGTGCCGGACGTCATCAAGCACACCGAGTGGTTGGAAAAAGATTTCATCAGCACCGTGCAACAGCGCGGCGCGGCCATCATCAAAGCGCGTGGCCTCTCCAGCGCGGCAAGCGCGGCGAATGCGGCGATTGATACCGTGCGCTCGCTCGTGAATCCGACGCCGAACGGCGATTGGACGAGCGTGGCAGTTTGCACCGACGGCAGCTATGGCATCGAAAAGGGTTTGATGTTCAGCTACCCGATCCGCAGCACGGGCAAGAGTTGGAGCATCGTGCAGGACGTGCCGCTGAATGAATTCAGCCGCGCGAAGATCGCCGTGACCGAGAACGAGTTGAAGGAAGAGAAAGTGCTCGTCAGCGACTTGATCCCGAAATAACGCGCCGCGAGCGTCAGTCCCATAAAACTTCAAAGCCCCAGTTCGCTGGGGCTTTTTTTATTGTGAACCTGAGTAGCGTTCATCGCGCTCTGTCTTTCTTGAATTCTATTCTCACGACTGAAATGGAGAGGAAGTTCACAGTTTTCCGATGAAACGCCGCAATCGCACCATTGCTTCTTTGATGTTGTCTAGGTTCGTAGCGTAAGCGCAGCGGACGAAGCCTTCGCCACATTCGCCGAACGCAGTGCCGGGAACGATGGCAACTTTTTCTTCGTGCAGAAATTTCAGCGCAAACTCCTTCGCGGGTATCTTGAACTTGGCGACGCTCGGAAACGCGTAGAACGCGCCGAGCGGGCGATGACATTCCAGCCCCATCTCTGCAAACGAACTCGCGAGAAAATTTCGGCGGCGGCGGTATTCATCCACCATTTCGCCCACGTCAATGTCGGGGCGCGTGAGTGCTTCGATGGCGGCCTTTTGCGCGAGCGACGACGCGCAAAGCATCGTGTATTGATGTATCTTCATCATCGCATCAATCAACTCCGCCGGGCCGCACGCGTAGCCAAGACGATAGCCAGTCATGGCCCAAGCCTTCGAGAAGCCGTGCAGGAAAATCGTGCGGTCGCGCAGGCCGGGTATGCTCACGATGCTCGTGTGCGGCGCGTCATACGTCAGCTCGGCGTAAATTTCATCCGTGATGACGATGAGGTCTTTCTCGACGGCGAACTTGGTGATGTCTTCCAAATCTTCACGACTCATCACTGCACCGGTGGGATTGTTCGGGAAGTTCAGCATCAAGACTTTCGTCTTGGGCGTGCATTTAGCTTCCAACATTGCGCGAGTGAGACGAAAACCATTCTCAGCTTTTGTCTCGACGGCGAGCGGTTTGCCACCTGCGAACAAAATCGTCGCGCGATACGACACATAGCACGGCTCGTGATACAAGACTTCGTCGCCGGGGTTTATTAGAGCGCGTAACGCGAGATCGAGCGCTTCGCTGACGCCGACGGTGACCAGGACTTCGTTGTCTGGGTTGTATTCCGCGCCGAAATTCTTGGCGACGTATTTAGACAATGCCCGGCGCAGTTCGATGTAGCCAAGGTTGCTTGAATAATGAGTCTGGCCGCGTTCGAGCGCGAACACGGTGGCTTCGCGCACATGCCACGGCGTGTCGAAATCGGGCTCACCGATGCCGAGACTAATGACGTCCTTCATCGTGGTGACGATGTCGAAGAAGTCCCGGATGCCGGAGCGCGGGATGTCGCGCACGACGGTGTTGATGCGATTACGGAGAGACGGAGAGGCGTTCATTGGAAGAATCTTGCTGCATCAAAACGCCGAGGCTTTTGTAAGTCTTGAGCATGAAATGGGTGGAGGTGGATAACACGCCTTCGAGTGGAGAGAGATGCTCGCTGACGAACGTGGCGACTTCGCGGAGGTTGCGGCCTTCGACGAACAACAGCAGATCGTAGCCGCCGCTCATAAGGTACGCGGAGCGGACTTCGGGAAACTTGCTGATGCGGGTGGCGATGTTGTTGAACCCGCCTTCACGCTGCGGCGTGACTTTCACTTCGATGACTGCGGTGACGCGATCCAAATCAAGTTTGTCCTCATCGAGTACGGTTTGGTAGCCACGGATGACACCGCGTTTTTCGTAATCAGCAATTTTCTTGGCGACTTCGGCAACCGGTTGGTTGAGAAGTTTGGCAAGGTTGGCGTGCGATTCGAGCGCGTTGGCCTGTAATAATTTCAGCAATTCATCCATAAAAACCTCATTGAGGCGTGCAAAACTTAGCCGTAGCAAGCGCGGTTCGTCGAGCAGGAAGAGTTTTGGCGCGTTGCTGTTTTTTCTACCCGAAACTTGGAATGAAGTTCAATCTGTCATCCATCAACCAGATGAAACGATTTGCGATGACCCACTGGAAAGCCGCTGTGTTGCGAGACATCACTCGCCTGTTTGTCTCGTCGCTTCTCATTGCCATGCTTGATGCGGGCTTTGGTTGCAGAGTTTTTGCTCAAACAAACATCTCAACATCCAACGCTTGGCAGACCACACGTACGAATCCAGCGTTCTTTCCCATCGCGGTCTGGTTGCAAGCTCCAACCAACGCTCCGGCGTATCGCGCGGCTGGGATAAATACTTTTGTCGGACTTTGGGAAGGGCCGACGGACGCACAGCTTGATGATTTGCATAAAGCCGGGATGCTCGTTGTTTGCGCGCAGAATCAAATTGCCCTCAATCATACCGCGCGCTCAAACATTTTCGCTTGGATGCACAGAGACGAACCTGACAACGCCACGACATGGGGCGCGCGACTCGGCTTCGGCAAACCTGTGCCCGTGGAAAACATCGCCGCTGAATATCAGAGAATGAAATCCGCTGATGCCACGCGTCCCGTCCTGCTCGGTCTCGGTCAAGGCGTTGCATGGGACAATTGGTATGGTCGCGGCACGCGCAATCATCACCCGGAAGATTATCCGCATTATCTCGAAGCCTGCGACATCGCGTCCTTCGACATCTATCCCGCGAGTCACACTAGTCCTGAAGTCGAAGGAAATCTGTGGTTCGTGCCGCAAGGCATCGAACGATTGCGCCGCTGGGTTCGCGACGAGAAGCCGGTTTGGAACTGCATCGAAACCACGAGCGTTGACAATCCCCGCTTCAGTCCCACACCGCACGAAGTCCGCGCCGAAGTCTGGATGTCGCTCATACACGGTTCGCGCGGCATCATTTATTTCGCACACCAGTTCAAGCCAACATTCATCGAAGCAGGACTGCTCGCAGATTCCAAAATGCTGTTCACCGTCACGTCAATCAATCGCCAGATCACCCAACTCGCACCGGTATTGAATTCTCCCACGATGACGAACACAGTCGGTGTGCATTCGTCAAATCCCGCCGCGCCAATCGCCACCATGATCAAAGAACACGACGGTTACACTTACATTTTTGCCGTGCTCATGAGACCGCTTGATACGGAGGTTGAATTCGAGCTGAAAGGCCATTCAGAAAACCCAACCACATCCAAAGTCGAAGTTCTTGATGAATACCGAACCGTGTTCATGAAGGAACGAAAGTTCACCGACCAATTCGGCCCATGGGCCGTGCATCTCTATCGCGTGAAGTTCGGGTCAGTGCGGTGAATTTGATTTCTGTGCGCCACCCCACTCATTCAATCCGCGCTCATCCCCGCTCGCGCTGAACTCCGGGTCTAACAATACCAATGCCGCGCCTATCAGGTAGAGCGATCCCGCGATCACAACGAACTCGTCATTCGCTGCGCACTCCAAAGCGTGCGACAGGTTTTCTACGCAACGAACTTCCGCGCGTGGATTCGCGGCACGACAGACAACGGCAAGCTCCTCCGGCTTCGCCGTGCGTGCGCTGTCCACAGGCACGAGTAGAATGCGGGCTGCCAACGGCGCAAGCATCTCACACATCACCCGCCAATCCTTGTCGCCCAACATGCCGAGGATGAGAGTGTGTTTTTGTTCAAAGTTGATTTTGAGTGCCAACTGTAATGTCTCCACACCGGCGACATTATGCGCGCCATCCAACAACACGCGCTGGCCGTTCGGACGCGTGATAAGTTGCAATCGCCCTGGCCACTTCACCTGAGCAAGACCAGCCGCAATCTGCTCATTGCTCACGGGAAATATTTTTTGAAGAACCTCAGCGGTTGCGATGGCTAAGTCCGCATTTGTGCGCTGGTGTTCACCTAGAAGTGCGGATGGAAGATGGAAGATGGAGGCTGGACCGGTCTCCACACGCGTGAGCGGCGCATTGTTTTCCTTCGCTACTCTTTCAATCACACTCAACGCCTCAGATTCGCGCTCCGTTGTCACCACGGGGACGCCGGGCTTGATGATGCCCGCCTTTTCCGCTGCGATTTTCGCCAGCGTATCGCCAAGCCACGCCTGGTGATCAAACGCGATGTTCGTGATAACGCTCGCCAACGGCGTGACGATGTTTGTGGCATCCAATCGTCCGCCAAGACCTGTTTCCCAGATCACCAAGTCACACTTCTGCTCCGCGAAAGATCGCAGTGCCATGACGGTGACAAATTCAAACAGCGTGATGGAAGTTGATTGGTCTGCTGGCAGCGAAGCCTGCAACTTCGTCACCAACCGCACCACATCCGCCTCGCTGATGAGTTGCCGATTCACCTGAATTCGTTCACGGAACGAAACCAGATGCGGCGACGTGAACAAGCCCACGCGCAACCCTGCCGCTCGATAAATGCTCTCCAACATCGCGCACGTTGAGCCTTTGCCGTTCGTCCCCGCGACGTGAATGAAGCGAAGCTTGTCCTGGGGATTGCCCAGCAAGGCTGCTAGCTGACGCGTTGTCTCCAGTCCCGGTCGCGCCCCAAACATCTGAAGTCCGTAAAGAAACTGGATGGCTTCGGCGTAGGTCATTGCGGCTACACAATGCGTGAAGGCGATTCACCAGACAACTCTCCGATTGGTTGTTCCGCCGTGATTGTATGGCGATTCACTCCCGCACCGTCTTCAACCCCGTGCGGATGATGCGTTCGATGAGTTGCGGGTAGGCGAGACCGGCCTTGAGCGCGGATTGCGCGAAGTCTTCATCGGCGGCGAGAATGGGATTCGGGTTGGCTTCGATGAAATAAATCTCGTTGGCGGCTGTGACTCGCAAGTCCACGCGCGCGTAGCCATCAATCGTCAGCAGGCGATAGATGCGTTTGCAGGTTTGCACGATGTCCTTGGCGAGCGCGGGGTCGAGTGCATCGGCGAACTGGTTTTGCAACCCCCACTTCTTGCGATATTCCTCGTCCCACTTGGCGCGGTAGGTTGCGATCTTCGGTTCGTCCGGCGGGACTTCCTTGAACACGAGTTCGCGAATCGGATACACGTCGAGCTTATGATTGCCAAGGACGCTCACGTAAAGTTCGCGCCCAGAAATATATTCCTCGGCGATCACATCGCAGTCGTGCGACGTGTGAATGAATTGCACGCGCTCCTTGAATTGCTCGTCTGTCTCCACGAACGACGCCTGCGAGATGCCGTAACTCGCTTCTTCCTTCAGCGGCTTCACAAGAATGGGGAACTTGAGTCGTGCCGGGCGAACGGGACGTTTGCCGCGCGCGATGACTGCGAACTCCGGCACGCGGATGCGGTGGTACCCGAGAATTTTCTTCGAGATGGCCTTGTGTTTGCAAAGCGTAAGCCCTGTCGAGCCGCAGCCGGTGAACGTGACGCCGTGCATTTCGAGGAATGAAACGATGTTCTGATCGAACGCGCGATTATTTTTGAACTGGTCGGCGAGGTTGAACAGAACGTCCGGCTGAAAGCTGTCGAGTTTCTGGCGGAGCAGATTCAGATCGTCGAAGATGGCGAGGTGTTCGACGGTATGGCCGAGTTCGGCGAGCGCGGCGAGGACGTTGGCTTCGGTCTTCCAATCGTCAGTCTTCAACTCGGCGCTGAGGTCTTGATCAATCGTCGTCGGCGCGATGGCGTCGAACAGGGCGAGGATTTTGAGTTTTCGTTTCATGAGGTAGGGCGCGTCACTCCGTGCGCGCCGTGCTCGTGGTTGGCAAAGACGGCGCGCACGGAGTGGCGCGTCCTACCGCACCGCCGCATCCGGAAATGGCTTTTAAAATCATTCCGATGCGGCACCCGGCAAAACGGTTTGTCAGGAATTCTCCCGACACCGCCCTTCCGCCGGGACGGACGCGCGATCCAGCCTTTTCCTTGTGTCGCCCACGCCGCCACGCCGCCGATGATGGAGGGGTGAAAAATATTGAAGCCGATTCCAAGGTCCGCGTTTTGTTGGTGGAAGATTCATTGCCGGTCCGCCAGCGCATCCGCAGTCTGATCGAGGAGTCCCTGCCCGTGACGATTGTGGGGGAGGCCAGCAGTGCCGCCGCCGCGCTTGAA